>JANMQE010000562.1:0-6439 GCA_031370195.1 Phyllobacteriaceae bacterium | reverse complement strand
TGGCGCGTGCGCCGGGATGAAATCCTTTCATCCAAAGCCCCTTACAAACCAACCCGCATCAGCCCGTTCCGACCCGGCCCACCGCCGGGATACCGGCGCAAGGATATCCACCCGGTCGATTCCATACTGAAAGACGTGCATTACTTCGCGGGTGAGGCATTCAGGTGGAAGCCCGGGGACAGTGGCTTTTGAGAGGTAACTGTCGCCGCCGTTGGTGCTTGTAACCAATTCAAATTACAACAAAATATCCAAAGTTTCGTCATCCACGGCACGTTGTCTGAGGACCGGGCTTGTCCCGACGACCGAGACTTGGCTTGGCCAGCCAAGACGAAGGCGGCCTCCGTTGGCGGTTGTGAATCAAATCCGGTGCAGAACGCGAACTGTCACTGAAAAGCCGCCAATCACTCGCAATTCTGCTCTCACGCCCGTTTGGCGACTTCAATCCTTGCCATGTGGACAGCGATTTTTGCTTCCAGCATGTCCGGGCTGATCGGCTTTGACAAATAATCATCCATGCCTGATTCGATGCAGCGCTCGCGGTCGCCCTTGAGGGCGTGTGCGGTTACGCCGATGATCGGTGTCCGCGCCAGCCTGTTGGCAGCTTCAAATTCGCGGATGGCCATGGTTGCTTCCATGCCATTCATTTCCGGCATCGACACGTCCATCAAAATGATCGACGGGCGCTTGGCCTTCATGCACTCAAACGCCTTGCGGCCATTGTCGGCGATTTCATAGCGGTAGGGCAACCCTTCAAGAATTTGCGTGAACACGATCTGGTTCACTGCATTGTCTTCCGCCACAAGAATGTCGAGCGCTGTTGAGGCGACTGCCGGGCTATCTGCCGCCGTCGCTCCGGTGCTTGCCGGAACCGGCGTCGGCATTTGAGCCGATGCAGGGGCCTGCGCAGGTGTGGATTTTGCGCCAGCCATGCGCTCGCCGAGTTCGCCAAGGCTTTTCGGTGCCGGAAGCGTGCCCGATTCATGCTGGCTGGAGCGCGTTTCGCGGATGACATTGACGATGGTGTCGAAAAGCAATGACGAGCGCGCCGGCTTCATCAGATGCGCGTTGATCGTCACACCTGCAAATTCAATGCCCTGCATCGCGGTATCGACAGACGTCAGCAAAATGATCGGCAATCCAGCAAGCGCTGCATCATTGCGGATCGCGCGGGCGACATCGGCGCCGTTCATTTCCGGCATGTGATAATCAAGAATCAGCACATCAACGTCCAGACCAAGTGCCTTGGCCTGGCTCAAGACGGCGATTCCCTCACGTCCGGCCGTGGCGGCGCAGGCGTCGAAATGCCAGGATCGCATCTGTTCCAGAAGGATCGAACGGTTGACCGGGTTGTCGTCAATGATCAGCACGCGCGCGCCATCGACATCGAATGGCAGCACTTTCTTGCGCACTGTCGCGCCATGAACCGGAACGGAAATCGTGAACCAGAATGTCGAGCCTTCGCCGGGTTCCGACGACGCGCCCATGTCGCCGCCCATCAAGGCGACAAGCTTGGTGGAAATCGCCAACCCTAACCCGGTCCCTTCATGGCGACGCGTCGAGGATGTGTCGACCTGGTTGAACTTTTCAAACACCAGTTTCAGCTTTTCCGGCGCAATGCCGATACCGGTGTCAGTGATCCTGAACATCAACAACGCGATGCCCGACGGCAGATCTACTTGGCCGGTCACATCCACCAGCACATGTCCGGTTTCGGTGAATTTTACAGCGTTGCCCATCAAATTTGTGACAATCTGGCGCAGCCGCCCGACATCGCCGACGATGTATTCCGGCAGGTCAGGTGCCACGCGGACAATCAGCTCGAGGTCTTTTTCCTGCGCCCGAGCCGAAACCAGCGTCGCCACGTCTTCGATGGCTTCGGCAAGCCGGAACGGTGCAGGGTCAAGTGTCAGCTGACCGGCATCAATCTTTGAAAAGTCCAGGATGTCATTGATGATCGTCAGCAGCGCGTTGCCGGATTTTACGATGATATCGGTGAAGGTCTTTTGCTTGGTATCAAGGTCGGTGCGCGCCAGAAGTTCCGCCATGCCAAGCACGCCATTCATCGGCGTGCGGATTTCGTGGCTCATGTTTGCCAGGAATTCGGACTTGGCGCGGTCGGCGAGGATTGCCTTTTGCTCGGCGTCCTTCAGCGCGTGTTCGGCCTCTTTTTGCTTGCTGATGTCGAAGTAGCAGACAAGTCTTTTGCCGTCGGACAATGCCGTGCAGGAATAGATCATTGTCACGCCGTCGCGGCGGGTGAACTCGCGCGGCGCAATATCTCCGGCGCTGATTTCGTTTACCCGGTTTTCGGCATACTCCTGCCAATGGCTGTCCTCGATATCGTAGACGCCCTTGTGCCGGTTGATTTCGATGACACTGCGGAATGTGTTGCCAATTTTGATCTCGGCGGGATCCCAGTTCCACATGGTGTAGTTGGACTTGTTGATGAACAGAATGTCCAAATTCTTGTCCAGCAAAATCACGCCCATGCGCATGGCGTCCATGGTTGACTTCATATCAGCAAAGTCGCCCTCGGCCTTGAGGTTGGCACGCGCCAGACTTTGCAGCGCTGTTTTCTGCTCGCTTATTTCGAAGCACGATGTCAGGCGGTTGCCGTTGGAAAGTGTCTTGATTGAAAAGATAAATGTGTTGTCGCAAATTCCACGCTCTTCGCGCGGCGGCACCTCACCGTGCTTTGCTTCGTCAAGGCAGCGCTTGACGTTGGCTGCCCACTCGTCTTTTGAAAGGGATGGAAAGTCCTTGTGGTTTGACCAGACCATCTCCTCATAAGGCATGCCTTCGAAAACAGTGTCGTGGCCGAGGTTCCAGAATCGCCTGTTTGCCTCATTTACCGTGACGACATTCATGTCCGGTCCGATGATCGTGATGCCAAGCGGCATGGCGTCCAGAATTTCCTGCAACTCGACGCGGTTTGCCTGCGCCGAATGCATGGCCGCATCCAATTGCCGCTCGCGCAGTTTCAAGTCGTCAATCAGCGTGTTGGTGCCGACCAGAAGATACTGATCGCCCTCGACCGCGATGCGATTTTTGTAGGTAAGAAAGTCGATGCGCCTTCCATCCTTGCGCACTTTCGATTCTTCATTGCGGCGGACCTTGCCTTCGATCAGAACCGCGCGGTCTTCAGCAGCAAATATCGCAGCATTCTCGGCGGTATGGATGTCAAAATCGGTGTAGCCAAGCGTCTCATCAATGCTGCGCTCGTCGAGGTCCAGATTGGCCTTGTTGGCGAAAATCTTCTCGAGCTTTTCATTCTTGATAAAGACCGACACCGGTATGGCGTCGAGCACTTCGAACAGCAGGTCGACTGTCTTTTCGAAACCATAGGCTTCGATGAAATGTTGTTTGACTTGCGCGTTCATGCGTTGATTTCCGTCCATTCCCCGCTGGTGCTGGTCCAGTTGACATCCGGCGCAAGGGGAGGCGCGCAGACGCACATTTGGCAGCTTCGCGATTGTGTGGGTTTATGGTTAAGAAGCCGTTTCGCTGTCCCGTTTCGGGGCAGGCTTATTTCAAACGTCCGGGAATATCGGCAGCGAGGCAAACGCCGCCCTGAGCGCATCGGACCAACCTTCGGAAATGGTGCGGTAGTACGGGTCATCACGGTCAATGCGCTTTTGCAGCCCGAGCTTGAACGTGTCCCGTTCGTAGAAAGCGAGGTCCAATGGCAGTCCGACTGAGAGGTTCGACTTGAGTGTTGAATCAAAGGAGACAAGCAGCAGCTTGGCAGCTTCGGCGAACGTCATTGCCTTGTGGTAGGCGCGCACGATGATTGGCTTGCCGTATTTATGCTCACCAATCTGGAAAAATGGCGTGTCTGCAGTGGACTCGATGAAGTTGCCCTCTGGATAGATCTGGAAAAGTCGCGGCTCTGACCCGACGATCTGGCCGCCTACGATGAAGGTTGCATTGAACGCCGAGTCTGCTCTCTGGCCCGTTGCGGCATTGGCGTTGATGACTTCGCGCACAACATCGCCGACGAGCCTTGCCGTCTGGAACATTGAAGGCGTCGCCAGCAGGGTCTGGTGTCGTTCCTGCGGCGCTTTGGTGCGCTCGTCAAGAATGCTGACAACTGATTGCGTGGTGGCAAGATTTCCCGCCGCCATCAAGACGATCACACGCTCACCGGGTTCTGACCAGGTATACATTTTGCGGAAGGTGGAAATGTTGTCGACCCCGGCGTTGGTGCGTGTGTCGGACATGAACACGAGGCCCTTGTCCAGTTTCATCCCAACGCAATATGTCATGCCGCTGCCGCCTGATTCCCGTGAAATCAGGTTCTCACTGCTCCACTTTGACTGCAACTTCAAGGGTTTCGCCGCCGCTGCCGCGGCGTATGCCCGAAATCGGCGCGGCATCGCGGTAATCAAGCCCGACGGCAACCCGCACATACTTGTCATCAGGACAAATATCGTTGGCGGCATCAAACCCGACCCAGCCGAGCCCTTCCACATGCGCTTCCGCCCAGGCATGGCTCGCCGCCTGATCCGGCCCGTCCAGCATCATCAGATAGCCGGAGACATAGCGGGAAGGGATGTTGAGCAACCTTGCGGCAGACACGAAGACGTGGGTCAAGTCCTGACAGACGCCGCGACCTGCGGCCAGTGCCGCTTCGCCCGTGGTTTCCACGTCGGTTTGCCCACCCTCATAGGCCATTTGCGCGACGATCCTGGTCATGAGTTCGTGCAGCAGATTGAGGCGTGGAGAGATTCCAGCCACGCTTTCCGCCAGTTTGTTGATCGTCTCGCCCGGCATGGTCAGGCCCGTCTGGCGGCCATAGACCCAGAGCGGTGTGCCGGTCTTGTCGTGACCGACGACGCCATTTGTGTTGGCGGTTGTCACGCTTCCCTCGGCTGTAATCGAGATTTCGAGGGCGTTGCGCTCTTGCCGGATGAGTTCGACAATGTTGGCATAGCCGTCGCGGTATGTGACCTCGCGCTGCGCACCTGTGCAGGTCACACTCCAGTCATGCACCATTTGGGTGCTGTTGGATTGCGGCGTCAGCTTCAGGCGTTGCAACGCATATGGCACCTTGGTGTCATATCTATAGGTTGACGTGTGGCTGATCTTCAGCAGCATGGGTCAGTCAAAATTATATGCTCCTGCAATCGAAAGGCTGAGGCGGTTGTTCTGGTAGATGAAGCCTGACAGGAACTCATGAAGCCCGCCATCAATGATCTCGCGGATGTTGCGTCCCGTCAATGTGCCCTTGGTCTCGGTGGACAGGCCATAGGCGTCAGACGAGACGCCGTAGTCATGCTCGAGATAACCAAGGTTCACTGCGATGTTGTGATAGGAAAACGCCAGCGAGCGCGGCATGCGGTCGTTGAGTATGAGATAGTCGGCAATGTTTGCAGGCTTGTATTCCGACTCATAAACCCAGCGGTACGACCGATGCGCGGAGACCGATCGCAGGATTGATTCCCATTGCGAATTGTCCATGGCTGAACCGACGTAAGAGACCGAAGGCAAAAGAACGTAGTATTTGACGTCCAGAATCCGCGCGGTGTTGTCAGCGCGCTCTATGAATGTGCCAAGGTTGGAAAAGTTGAATATCTCATTGCGAAGCATTGTACCATGAAACGCGCCGCGTATGAGTGCTGTTTCGCGTTTTATCAAATCAAGGATGCGAGGCAGCTCATTATCCGGGATTGTCACGGACAGAGCCCGTGTCAGGTTCATCCACGCTTCGTTGACCGCCTCCCACGCCTCGCGGGTCAGGGCGGTGCGCACCATTCGCGCATTGAAACGCGCGGCGCTGATTGATGACAGCACACTTGACGGATTGTCTGGATTGCACAGAAGAAAGTGGATGACATTGGCGGCGGTGCATTCCTCATGCGCCTCGTCGAATGAAGCAGTGACGCCTGCGCTCAAGACGACGGATGACCATTCATCGGGCGCACCGGCAGATTTTGTCAGCGCCATGCGCATGCCGGCGTCAACAAGCCGCGCCATGTTTTCCGCCCGCTCGATGTAGCGGTGCATCCAGAACAGTCCGTTGGCGGTTCTTCCCAAAAGCATGTCAGTCGTCCAGAACCCAAGTGTCTTTGGTGCCGCCGCCTTGGCTCGAGTTGACCACCAGCGATCCCTCTTTCAACGCAACGCGTGTCAAGCCGCCCGGCGTTATCCGTATTTGATCAGAAACCAGCACGAACGGGCGCAAGTCAACGTGGCGCGGGGCGAGGCCTTTTTCGGTGAAGATCGGCACGGTCGAAAGCGCGAGCGTCGGCTGCGCGATATAGTTCCTCGGCCGGGCTTTCAGCTTCAGCGCGAACGTCTCGCGCTCCGCCTTTGTTGATGTCGGCCCGACCAGCATGCCGTAGCCGCCCGAGCCGTGCACTTCCTTGACGACCAGTTCGGACAGATGCTCAAGCACATATTTCAAACTGTCCGGCTCGCTGCAGCGCCAAGTGGGCAC
>JANMQE010000414.1:0-4001 GCA_031370195.1 Phyllobacteriaceae bacterium | reverse complement strand
CGCCATTGGTTCTTGTGCGAATCAAACCAGACAACGCTGCAGCGACAAAGGTTTTGTATCGATGTCGACTTTGGACTATTTGGAGTTGCTGGACGCCAGCGCCAGAATGGTCCGACCGGACAAGACGGGTTACACGCCATTCGAAGTCGCCCCGATCTTTGAACGATTAAAATTGGACCCGGAGTACTGGCGGTTGCAGATCAACAATTTCGGCCGCTTATTCGCCAACGTGGCTGGTAAACCGAAGGATGTGTACGAGATGCGAAGCTTAATCTCAAAGCGTCGGTTCTACCTGAAGCGTCTCAAGCCGGAACCGGTCCAAACGAAGTAGCGTTTGGACAAAAATTCGTAGGTTCCCAAACGACAACTGTCTGAAGGTACGGGCACAGGCTGCCGATACTGCCTGTACGGCAGCATCCAACGCAGGCAACGCTCTCTGACCAGACCCAGATTGATGCGATTTCGTTCCCATCAAGTCCTAGACCAACTTCTTGCAGCGGTGCGCAACGAAACTAAAGTAGAGTGTCCCCTTCTCTCTCTCCCAAGCATACCCTTACCAATGTCAAAACGCTTGAAGAAAAATGCGTTTCTTGAGAGCATAGGAAGCGACCGCTGCTGATATACGCATTCATGCTTCAGCAACATATCGAGCGACCAATTCGTGGGCTGCGCTTGGCTATCTAAGTGTCCAACTACCACGATTGAAATCAATATGATTTCTGCAATTCTTACGAGATACGCACAGCGGGAATGAGGGGAACCGTTTGCAGCCTGTGATTCCCGCTACGCGCCTTGCAAATACACCATGGCTGCTAGCGAGCTACGCGCCAATTAGCGGATTCACCCGTGTCGACTTCAACGTCCAGGTTGATCCAACGCGTGCCAGCCCATCCGGCAGGAGGGGCTGCGGTGAAATTCGCCCAACCTCCGCTATTGGTAGTGACAATTCGCCAGCCGGTTCGCGTGGCATTGATCGTGGAGAACCGATAGGCAACGCGACGTCCCGCCAAGGGCCGACCAGCTGCATCTGACACCAACACCCGGTAGTAGTTCGAACTGCCCGGCACTACCTGTGCAGGAAAGATCGGTGCCAGGTTCACTGCCGCGTCCGCGATCGGACACAGACTAACTGCCATCACGGCAGCCAAAAGAAACGTAGCTATTTGACGCATTATGAAGAACCTCCCAAAAGATGAATCCTCGCGTTCAAAAAGTTTGAACGCCGGGGATGTACATAATTGACTAATGAAGAAAGCCTGCTATTATTCTCGGATCCCAACACCCCTTCGCCCCCACAGCTAATTGCCCTGCCTTAATAGTTGGCAACTCTGCCAAATCTGCTCATCTTTTTGGGATAATGCAAATTTTTATGAATCCAGAACCAATCGATGACTTACAGATCGTGAATCGTGTCGCAGCTACCATTCGAAAAGAGTTTGGACAGAACCGTTTCCGTGACCACTCAGCCAGCGACATCGCCATGTCTGCTTACGGTCGGTATCTCAAGCTGTGCAACACGAGGCCAGACTATCGATCAATCGAAGATGCCTCCGACCTGGCTAGAGTGCTGACATACATCGCCCGCTTTCGAGCGCTTACTCTCACGCAGAGAAAGAATGCCGCTGCACTGGTCGAAGACGTCTCAGTCGAATTGACTGAAGACGATATTTTGAAGGACTTCCGAGCATTCAACCTGAAGATACGGGACGAGCGCACACAAGTGGTGGTGCGCTGCAAGATCGAAGGCATGGCCATACCACAGATTGCCGAGGAAGCCGGGATTGCCGAGATCACGGTTCGGCGCCTTTGGGGCGAATACTGTGATCAACTGCGCAGCGCCCTGCGATGCTACGACGAATAGGGAGCCTGCCGAACGTAAAAGCTCGGTAGGGAATGGAACGCCGCTTTCGGAGGCTGATGGTGTCCGCGGGAACGGCTATGTGGCATTACGCGAGGGTCGCCTGGTGGGCCCTCAATGCAATCGATGGAGAAATCAAATGATCGCATCCTTACTGAGCCAGGTAAGTCTTAGCGAAGCCGAGCGTACGCGGCTAGATAGTTTGCTGGAAGACTTCGAGGCTAGCTGGTGCGAGCGGAGTACAGAGCTGATCACGCAGCTAATCAGCCAACTCATCGGATCTTCCAAGTTGGTTCAGGCTGCCAAACTGCGCATGGTAAAGCAAGACATCGCCATGCGCGCCCAGCACGACCTTGGGATCGATATTGAAGGGTACAGCAAGCTCCTGAGCGCAGGACAGGAAGTGCAACTCGAGCTCCATCGCTGGCATTTTGAATGCCTGAATTCTTTTAGCAGCCGCCTACATAAGGTTACAGAGTTCTTGGCGACCGTTCCTAATGAGTTCGTTGGACAGGTCGCCACACAGCTGGGTGAATTCGCTCGTTACAAGCTTCTGCGGCTGATCGGTGAAGGAGGCATGGGAAAAGTTTACCTGGCCATCGATCGTGAGCTTAATCGCCGAGTTGCGTTCAAATGTTTATCCAAGTCCAAAGCTTCAAACGCTACATTGGAACGTTCATTTCGACGAGAAGTCCGCATTGCCTCCGTATTGCAGCACCCTTCCATCCTGCCAGTGTACGGTGCAGGCCGTTCGTCTGAAGATGACCAGGGTTACGCCATGCGATTATTGGCCTTCTCGGACGGAAAGCTGCCCGACAATCGAAACAGGCCAACGATCGAAGCCTTGATTGATCAACTGCACTTGTCGAAGAACCTTGCGTGGCGAGGCTTTCAATCGCGTGAACTGCTACAACGTTTTCGAAATGTCTGTGATGCCATCAGCTATGCTCATCAACAAAAAATAACGCACAATGACATCAAACCCCATAACCTTTTTATTCTGAACGAAGAGACGTTCGTTGGCGATTGGGGCGTGGCCGACTGGGTTGACGAGCCTTCACGGGATCTTGAATTGGTGGGGTACTCGTTACAGGGCGGCACTAAGGAATACATGAGTCCGCAACGCCTGGATCGGCGGTCAGCTACTAAACTCGACGATATCTATAGCCTGGGAGCATGTTTGTATCACTTGCTCAACGGTCATTCTCCCTCAGCCGAGCAACAACTGCCTTGGAAACCGAACATTCCGGCCGCTCTTCGCTCGATCTGTGAATGGTCGATGAACCCGTCTGTGGATCTGCGGTGCCCTTCAGCTGAAATTCTCTCGGCCGAAGTCGGTCGCTGGCTGGCCGGTGAAAGGGTTCAGTGCCATAGAGAATCGTCTAACGAATGGTTGCGAAGGAGTGTTCAGAATCACACCAGCGCTTTCATGGTGGCTGCCGTTGGTATGGTCACGATGATGATCGCTTCGCTGACGTTCACCGGGGTGTTCTACTGGCAAAGATCCATCGCGCAACAGGAGTCGGCACGGGCCCGCGAAGCTGAAAAGAATGAACGTGATCTCCGGCTTTACTCTGATAAACTGGCCCATCGCGAGCTGCAAATTCGTGAACTGTTTCTAGGATCTTTGAAAGCAGGTGACCCACGAGGAAAGTTTGGCCCTGATCTCACCATGCGCGAGGCACTAGGTCTGTCGGAAGAAAAAATGAGGTCTCAAAAGGACCTGTCTTGGGATCTCAAAGTAGAAATGCTGCAAACTCTTGGTGATCTTTATATGTCGCTCAATCAAGTCGCCAAGGCATGGCAGTGTCTGGATGACGCCTGGGAACTTGTCAAAGACAACCCTGAGGCGACCAACATGGAGCGGGCCAACATTCTTTTTTATCGAGGTATGGCACGACTGGATGAGAAAGGTGTGGAACTTCTCCAGAATGCGCGAGAGATCCTGGAACCGATCGTACCGGAGAGCGATCCTCATTTGCTGCAGATCATCGGTGAAATTTCCTGGCGCAAGGAGTTGCTCGGCGACAGCGGCTCAGACAATCTCATGTTTGCATCGGTAGTTCCGCTGCTGGAGCCCGGAACCACTGTCGCGGATGTCAAAGCGAAGTACTACCGCCTGTTGGACCAAATAAAAATGGAA
>JANMQE010000396.1:0-2098 GCA_031370195.1 Phyllobacteriaceae bacterium | reverse complement strand
ACGCTGAGGGTGCAGTTGCGCCCGACGGGAGGACGGCAGTGGCAAAGAATTCCGAAGGTATTGGCGGACTGACGTACGACGCGGCAAAGCGCTCGTGGCCGCCTGAAATGAATGTGTTTCTGGCACTTGTGCTGATCGTGGCGGCGTTCGAGACGCTTGGCCGCCTGTTTATCGGCGACAGCTTTTTGTTCAATTCCCGCGCTGATCTCGACACGCTTTTCAATGAGCAGCGCCTACAGATCATCATACTGCAAGTTTCCATCGTCGGCATTATTGCCCTTGGCGTGACTCAAGTCATCATCTCCGGCGGGATTGACCTGTCATCCGGTTCGATTGTCGGCGCGACGGCAATGATTGCCATGAGTTTCGCGCAAGTGGCGATGGTCAACGGCAATCCAAACCCGAAGGCGATTTTCCCTGATCTTGGCTGGCTGGATCTGCCCGTCATCATTCCGATTGTCGTGGGCATTGCCTGCGGCGCATTGGCAGGGTTCGTCAATGGTGCGCTGATTGCCTATACGCGCATTCCGCCATTCATTGCGACGCTTGGCATGATGGTGTCGGCGCGGGGGCTCGCAAAATGGTGGTCGAAGGGCAATCCGATTTCGTTTCCGACCGACAGTTTCGCGTCCATCGGCAAGGGCATGATGCCGGTGCTTATTTTCATCGCGCTTGCCATCCTGTTTCAGCTGATCCTGACCTACACAAAATACGGGAAGCACTGCTACGCGATCGGCTCGAATGAAGAAGCTTCGCGCACGGTTGGCATCAAGGTCGAGAACCACAAGATTTTGGTCTACATGATTGCCGGCATATTGGCATCCGTTGCGGCCATTGTTCTGTCATCCAAGAATCTGACGGCGCAAGCCGGGATGGGCGTTATGTATGAATTGGACGCCATCGCGATGACGGTCATCGGTGGCACGTCGCTTTCGGGCGGGCGCGGATCAATTATCGGGACCGTGCTTGGCGCGCTGATTTTCGGCGTCATCATTTCCGGTTTCACGTTCATGAAGCTCGACGCCTATTATCAGGAAATGGTCAAGGGCGTGATCATTGTTGGCGCAGTGGTTCTGGATCAATGGCGGCAGCGCCGCGGCGGAGCAAAGGGCTAAGCACATGTCAGACATTGTTCTCAAGACCGAAGGCCTGACCAAGCGCTATGGCGGCGTGCACGCACTGGAAGGTGCGAACTTTGAGCTTCGCCAAGGCGAGCATGTTGCCATCATGGGCGACAATGGCGCGGGCAAATCGACATTCGTGCGCCAGATCACGGGTGTCGAAGTGCCGACCAGCGGCAAGATCATTTTCGATGGCAAGGAAGTGGCCTTCAAGGGGCCACTGGACGCGCGAGAAGTCGGCATCGAGGCCGTATTCCAGACGCTGGCGCTGGCGGATGATCTTGATGTGCCGTCGAACCTGTTTCTCGGGCGCGAGCAGGTCAAATTCAACCTCGGGCCGTTTTCCATTCTCGACTTCAAGGCGATGCGCGAGGCGACCCGCAAGGCGCTGGAGCGGACGGCGGTGAAAATCCCGAGCCTGTCGAACACCATCCGCAACATGTCCGGCGGGCAGCGGCAATGCGTGGCGATTGCGCGCACGGCGACATTTGCCTCCAAGCTGATCATCATGGATGAGCCGACGGCGGCGCTTGGCGTGCAGGAGACGGCGCAGGTCGAGAACATCGTGCGCACTCTGAAGGCAAAAGGCGAGCCGCTGATCCTGATCAGCCACAACATGCGGCAGGTGTTCGATCTGGTTGACCGGATCGTGGTGTTCCGGCGCGGGCGGATTGTCGCCAATCTGAACAAGGCGGACACGAGCGGCCAGGATGTGGTGGCGTATATTACCGGGGCGAAGACCGCACCGGAATATGCCGACGCTGCTTAGGGACTGCGCACAAAAATTGCGTGCTGATCTGCGGAATTGGAGCTTCGACTGAAGATTGAGTTGTTGTTTGCGGGTGTGTTCCCCTCATCTGCCTGTCGGCATCTTCTCCCCGCAGAAGTTGCGGGGAGAAGACGGCTCATTAGCAAATCTCGGCGATAAGCCGTCTTCTCCCCGCGTCTTCCGTGGGGAGATTGAGGAGTGAAGAGTC
>JANMQE010000313.1:0-2836 GCA_031370195.1 Phyllobacteriaceae bacterium | reverse complement strand
TCGTTCAGCTCGTCGCGCCAGATGATGATGGCCTGAAAGGTCAGCGGGCTTTCGCAAAGTCCGGCGATCATCGTCTCGCGACCGGCCTCGATGCGCTTGGCAATGGCAATTTCGCCTTCGCGCGACAAGAGCTCGACCGAGCCCATTTCGCGCAAATACATGCGCACCGGATCATCGGTGCGGTCGGTCGGCTCTTTTTTCGTGGTGGCGGCGACGATGGCCGTGCCGTTGGTCTCGGCCAACTCGTTGGCGTCAACCTCTTCCTCGGCGGCCTCTTCCTTGTCCTCGTCGGTGTTGTCTTCTTCTTCAACAACATTGATGCCCATGTCCGACAGCATCGCCAGCGTGTCTTCAATCTTGTCAGGATCGGTCTCGTCCGACGGCAGCACCGAATTCAGCTCATCCATCGTGATGTAGCCGCGCTTCTTTGCGGCCTTGATCATCTTCTTGACAGCATCATCCGAAAGGTCGAGAAGCGGCCCGTCCGTGACGCCTTCGCGCTCGGTTTCGCCCTCTTCTTTTT
The DNA here is from genome assembly GCA_031370195.1 of Phyllobacteriaceae bacterium. GTDB lineage: Bacteria > Pseudomonadota > Alphaproteobacteria > Rhizobiales > Rhizobiaceae > JANMEX01. The sequence goes on along the minus strand of JANMQE010000313.1, from coordinate 2,313 downwards.
CCTTCTTTTTATCTGCCATGCTGTGTCGTCTCCGTAAAAAGGATGCGCGGGCCGAAAGAGCCGGATGAAACTCACCCGGAGTGCGGCGCTAAACTGCGAATATCCCAGTTTGCGTTAATGTGCGATTAACCTTGACTGCCGGACCAATTGCGCCAAAACGTGCGAACCTTGAGTGTTTCGCGCGCAAGGCAGGATCGGCCCTCATCCTTTGCATCAAGGCAAGCATTTTCCCGGCTGTCTGATTCCGTCATTTTTCGCGCCAGTCAAGCCGGTTTTCATGATTCGGGCAAAAAAGCGAATCAATTCTGCCCGTTTGCGCTGCCGCGACCGGACGAAACGCCAAATCCCTCGATTAAAGCGTCCATCCCCTGCGTTGTGCGCATCTGGGTCTGGACGTCGATCAGCCTTGCGTAATTCTCGTCAGTGGCATCATTGGCCAAGGCCAGTTCTGCAACTTTCAACTCATCATGTAGTGTGCGCGAAAGATGGTGCAAGTGCAGCGCCTGCATGAACGCCTCGCGGGCATCGTCGATGGCAGCTTCGTCAGTCGCCACCCAAAGCCGGGCGCGGCGCACCATCAGATCAACGGATTCGAGTATGCCTGGGTGGCCCATGGTCTCAAGTCTGGCGGAAATGTCACCACGCGATGGCTCACGCTGGTCAGCATGCGCATCAAGGATTGCAGCTTGCAGGGCCTTGAGTTCGGGGTTCACCAGATCAAGCCCCTCGAACAGGCCAAACACCTCTTCGACAAGGCGCGGATGGTGAATGCCGATCAGAAGGATCATCGCCTCGCGCAACGAAGGCTGTGCTTTGACGCCGCGCACAAGTGCTGATCTGGAAAGACTGTCAGACACCGCAAGTCGCCCGCGCGCGGCACCCCGTTCAGAACGCTGCTGATAGTCGCCGCCCCTTTGGTCGCCCTGAGCCTTGCGAGCCGGCTTGCCGAAAAAGGCGTTCTGCCGCTCGCGCATGTCTTGCTGGTAGTGGCGGCGCACGCTTTCATCCTGAATGCGCGAGGTGATTTCGCGCAGCCGCTGTTCCAATTCCGCGCGGCGCTCCGGCGTGTCGTAGACCGCGCCACCGGTCTCGCGCGCCCAGATCACATCTATCAACGGACGCGCCTCATTCAGCACCGCCTGAAACGCTTCCGGACCGGATGCCTTGACCAGATCATCCGGGTCCTTGCCGTCCGGCAGCATGGCAAACCGCATAGTCTTGCCGGGCTTGAGCAGCGGCAGGATGAGGTCGGCCGCGCGCCATGCCGCCTTGGTGCCGGGTTGGTCGCCGTCAAAGCACAGCACCGGCTCGGTTCCAAGCTTCCACAACAGTTCGCATTGTCGCTCGGTAATGGCGGTGCCAAGCGGCGCGACGGCATTGGCGAACCCGGCCTGCGCCAGCGCAATGACATCCATATAGCCTTCAACCGCAATAACCGCGCCGCTGTCCTGCGCGGATTTCCTCGCCTTGGCGTAGTTGAACAGCACCTGCCCTTTGTGAAACAGCTCGGTCTCGGGCGAGTTGAGATATTTGGCCGGAACATCCTTGGACATGGCGCGCCCACCGAATGCGATCGTGCGGCCTTTGGCATCCGGAATGGGAAACATGATGCGGTCGCGGAACCGGTCGTATGATACGGGGATATCATCGCCGGACACCACCAGACCGCACGCCTCGATCTGGTCTTTGGCAATGCCCTTGCCGGCCAGAAATTCCTTCAGAGCATTGCGGCTGTCGGAAGAATAGCCAAGACCAAACTGCTGCTGCGTCGCCGCCGACAGGCCGCGTTCACGCAGGTAGGAGCGGGCCTTGGCGCCTGCGTTTTCCTGCAGCTGCGCCTGGAAGAACTGGGCTGCGAGCTCCATGACGTCAAACAGGCTCGCCTGCTCGCGCTCGCGCTTCTCAGCCTCCGCATCGCGCGCGGGCATGGGAACCCCGGCAAGTCCGGCAACGGTTTCGACGGCTTCTGGGAAGCTAAGCCCTTCAAGCTCGGTCAGAAACTTGAAATGATCACCAGACACGCCGCAGCCAAAACAATGATAACGGCCCTTGCGGTCCTCGCAGTGGAAACTCGGCGATTTCTCGCCATGGAACGGGCAGCAGGCCCACATGTCGCCGCGCCCGGGGTTGGACTTCTTGCGGTCAAACATCACCTTGCGCGCGACAATCGTGGAGATCGGCACGCGGTCACGGATTTCGTCCAGGAATGTGGTCGGGAAGCGCATGGCCTGAGCCTAAAGCATGGAAAGGCAAGAGTCAGCAAGGCACGTGTCAGCGATGGAAGAGTCAGCGAAAAATGGGTGAAGTTTTTAT
>JANMQE010000307.1:0-2693 GCA_031370195.1 Phyllobacteriaceae bacterium | reverse complement strand
CATCGGATTATCCTTTGACATAGCGATGCGGAGTGAAGGGGAGGGCGGCGACGGTGACTGGGATCTTGTTGCCACGCACGTCGGCAAAGAGGGCGGCACCGGAATCGAGCGCGGATTTTTCGACGTAACCCATGGCGACCGGGTGGTTGACACTCGGACCGAAACCGCCGGATTTGATGACGCCGACTTCATTCCCGGCCGCATCTGTGACGACTGCGCCATTGCGGACAGGCATGCGGCCTTCGGGTTTCAGACCCACGCGTTTCCTGCTCGAACCTCGCTCCAAATGGGTGCGGAATGCGCTCGCACCGTTGAATATTCCAGCCGCGCGCACCGATTTCGGAATCGCCCAGAGGAGCGAGGCGGCGACCGGATCGGACGTCTCGTCCATGTCATTGCCGTAAAGGCAGAGCCCGGCTTCAAGTCGCAAAGAGTCACGGGCGGCGAGGCCGATCCATTCGACATCGGGCTGGGCAAGGAGTTTGGCCGCGAGCGCATCTGCGTCTTTTGGCTCAACCGCAATCTCAAGCCCGTCTTCGCCGGTGTAGCCGGAGCGGGTGATGATGAGGCCGTGTTGCTCCTTGCTGTGCATGAAGGTCAGGTCCGATCCGTCAATGCCTGCGGCTTTGGCGGCGGCGACTGCGGTCGGGCCTTGGACGGCGAGGAAGACGCGATCTAGTGCTGCGAGTTTGCAGCCGTGCTTGACAACAATGCTGCTGATCTGGGCTTCGTCGACTGCGGCGCGCGAGGCGTTGGCGACGATGATCCAGCTGTCGGCGGCATAGCGGGTGACGATCAGATCGTCGATGATGCCGGCCTGATCATTGAGCAGAAGCGTATATTTGCTTTCGCCGACACTTATCAGCGCCGGATCAACCGGGCAGGTGGCGGCGAGCGCTGTGTCGGCGTTGACACCTGTCAACTCGAAAAGCTGCATGTGCGAGATGTCGAACAGCCCGGCCTTTTCGCGGGTGTGAAGATGTTCCTTCATCACGCCAAGCGGATAGGTGATCGGCATGTTCCAACCGGCAAAGCCGCCGAATTTGGCGCCTGCACTCTCATGCAATGATTTCAGGGGAAGTTCGCGAAGGTTCTCGGCTTCCAATATGGTCTCCAGACACGGTTCGGCTGAGCACGAAGATCGCGCCCTTACCGCCCCTCTGTCTGAAGCCTGAGAGACTCGCACCGCCGGAACTCTGTCAGCGACACTTACACCTTCGGCGCGGGGGTCAGCCCCGACTTTCCAGAGTTGTCTTTACCTCACACGGTTCTTTTGCCTGAGAGATTTCGGGCGATTTCCCCTTCGGCGGCTGTTTTGCAGCTCTCTCCCGCGTGCGGCCAAGACCCGCAAGGGCCTTCGACGAGCGGAACCTAATTCAACCCATCCTGTTTGTCACGCGACAAATGATGGTCAGATTCCGCCGTGCCAATCGTAACCATTGTCCTCCCAATACCCGCCATTGCCATTGCCGAACGGCTTGAAATCATCGACCAGTGTGATTTTGCGGATGTATTTGGCCTGCTTGTAGCCAAGCTGCCGCTCGACGCGCATGCGCACCGGTGCGCCATTGGCAATCGGCAAATCCGTGCCGTTCATGCCCCAGGCGAGAATCGTCTGCGGATGGCGGGCGTCTTCGAGGTCGATTGATTCGTAATATTTGATCGCGCCGGACAGTGACTGGTCGATGGTGTCATAGCAGTCGATAAGCAGGTAGCGCGCGCTGTCCTTGACGACAACCGCATCAAGCACCGCAGCCACCGGCGTGCCGGTCCATTTGGCAATGCAGCTCCAGCCTTCGACGCAGTCGTGGCGGGTGATCTGCGTGCGCGATGGCATCGATTTCAAATCGGCCAAGGTGAAACTGCGCGGCTTGTCCACCAGTCCGGCGATTTCAAGCTTGTAATCGGCGAACTTCGTTGCGACCAATGCAAGATAGTCTTCGTCCTCCGGGTTGGTCACGCCGTTCGGGCGCATCGGCTGCCTGATGTCGCCTTCGGAAAATTCCTGGGCAAGGCTGCTGTCACCAAGCAACATGCGCTGAACGCGGTAGGTAAGATTGTTGGCTTTGGCGAGTGTGTCGTGCACAGGGTGCCCGGCACGGAGCCAATCATCGAATGCGTCGCAACCGGTCAAGCCGAGTGTGGATGCGCCAAGCGTTGCGGCGGTTATGAACCGGCGACGGGCGAAGTTGATTTTCGGGTTTGTGTCCATTTCAGTGGCTCCCGTCTTTGGAAACAGGGTCGATCCGGTACCAGCCGGTAATGATCGACCGAAGTTCGTTGATTGGCCCTGCCGCAAGGATCATCAGCATGTGGATGACAAAAAAGGCAACAAGCAGGAACATCGCCGTAAAGTGGATGGTGCGGGCCGTCTGCCGGCCGCCGAGCAAATCATTCAGAAATGGTACGACCGCATTGAAGCCGGGCGACATGGCAAGGCCGGTGATGATGATCGCCGGGAACAAGACGAAAAGCACGCCGCCGTAAGCGAATTTTTGCAGCACGTTGTAGCGGCCGGTATGGTGAAAGCGCAGCCGTGCATGGTCGGCGATGTCTTTTGGCAGCGACTTTATATCTGTCGTGGTCAGGACGAGGTCGCGGCGGATGTGGCCGTTTATGAGGCTTGCGAGGGCCCAGATGAACAGGGTTCCAACCAGAAGCCATGCAAAAAAGAAGTGCACGATGCGCGCCGT
>JANMQE010000306.1:0-1769 GCA_031370195.1 Phyllobacteriaceae bacterium | reverse complement strand
TCGTCGTCAAAATCGCCGCCGGTGTAATAAATTCTTTCCTCAAACCATTTAAGCAAAGTGTTGTCGAGTTTTTCGCCGACAAATTCTTTCAAATCGGCTACGATTTGCAGACGAAAATCTTCCGTGCCTAATTCTTGCCGACCAACACCGGCAATCGCAAAATTTTCGGGCAAAAATCCTTCCTTTGCCAAATTATAAAGCGCGGGAAAAAGTTTTCTTTTGGTCAAATCGCCCGTCGCGCCGAAAATTACCATTACGCACGCATCAGCCTTTTTTTGTGTATCGCTCATAAATTTAATTTAAAGATTATCATAAACCGATGATATTTTTGCAATTTTCACGATAAAATTTGTTCTGTTATATGGTGAAACTTATGGAGATTTGTAAATGAAAAAAATTATATTGTTTTTAGCTTTGTTTGGCGCGTTCGGCTTGAGTATTTCGGCGCAAACCGAAAAAAAGATTGAAGAAATCAAAAAAATCTATGCAGGAAACAGGCGACAAAATTAAAGAATGCGACGAGAACGGCGAATATTCTTCAACATTTTTAAGCGAATTAGTTGTCAATAAAAATAACGGTTCTTATCCGGCAGTCGGGATTTTTCGGACGGTTTTCAAATTTTATTACACTTACGGCGACCGAGAAAAAAATCCGTATCCGAATCGTTTAATGAAAATTGTTATTGAAACAAAACGCTCGGCAAACACGGAAAAACGTGAATATCTTTTCAATGAAAACGAACAGTTGATTTTTTATTTTGAAAGCCGCGAAGAAGTTGAAAAAAGATTATATTTTCAAAACGAAACGGTTATAAAATTTGTAATCGCAGATAAAACGCAAAGTTTAAAAGATGCAGAAACATTGAACTTAGCCAAATTTGCAATCGCAGAAAAGAAAAAACTTGTCGGAATTTTTCAAAATTCGTTGAATTATTAATTCACCTTGCGCGATTTTTTTGTGCAATATCAAAGGTTTTCACTATCGCGTAGCGATAAAATGAATTTAGCCGTGTCTTTCAAGGCACGGAAAACGGTAAATCCGCATTGCGTCGCGTGAGCGACGACTGAAAAATTCAATTAATTCCGGTTCAGTTGTCGCTCACGCGACAAAAATCTTAAATCCGGTGTTCCGTGCCTTGAAAGACACGGCTAAATTCAAAATGTCGCTACGCGACAACAAAAAAGAGTTGCACATTAAGTATTATTAGTCAATTTTCAGTGTTTTCCGTAATTGTAATTCGCGCTGGTTCATTTCGCCGTCGTCGGTTTCGTGGTCGTAGCCGCAAAGGTGCAAAACGCCGTGTAAAATCAGTTGTTTGATTTCGAGTTCGATGTCTAAATCGTTTTCTTTCGATTGCTTTTGCGCTTGTTCTATCGAGATTACGATGTCGCCGAGATTGTCTGCATCAATTTCAAATTCGTCGGCTTCAAACGGAAACGATAAAACATCGGTTGTTGAATTTTTGCCGCGAAATTGTTTATTCAACTCGCGCATCTTGCGGTCGGAAACAAACGCGATTGTTGCCGGTCTGTTTTCCGTTTCTTCAACCGCTTCGATAACTCTTTCTGCGAAAATTTGAAAAATATTCCAATCGAGTTTAATTTTGCGCTGGCTGTTGATTATATAGTTCATTTTTTTAATCGGACGAATTTTGCCAGAATTTTATTTCTGACGAACACGACGCACGATATAAAACTTAAAATAATTAAAGAAAAAGTTGATTGAATAATAAGTAATAAGGATATGTTGGTTATAGATCGGTTCAGTT
>JANMQE010000231.1:0-1625 GCA_031370195.1 Phyllobacteriaceae bacterium | reverse complement strand
GCAGGCGCTCAATCTGCTCAAGCGCTTCGGTTCGGTCACCGTGCTGAACGGCCATATCCATCAGTTGGCGCAGAAGGTCGAGGGCAACATGACCTTCCACACGGCTCTGTCGACGGCATTTCCGCAGCCGGCTCCGGGCAGTGCGCCTTCGCCGGGGCCGATGCTTGTCCCCGCCGACAAGCTTCGCACCGTGCTTGGGCTGTCCACCGTTACCGTTTTGCAGGGCAACAAGCCGCTCGCCATCGTCGACAAGACGCTGGCCGGTTGATCGAGGATCCTGCATGCAAACCTTGATGAGCTACCTCCGCCTCACCGCGGCGCGATTCACTCCCGGGCGTGCCGTGGTCGTTGCGGCGCTTTCGGGTCCGGTCGTGGGCGCGTTGCTGGCGTTCGGCGCGATCGCAGCACAGGAGGAAAATGTTACGATCGACAACTTCACCTTCACCGTCCCGGAACTGACGGTTGCCGCGGGCACGACGGTCAAGTGGGTCAACCACGACGACATACCGCACTCGGTGGTCGACAAGAACAAGGCCTTCCGGTCGAAGGCGCTGGATACCGACGATTCGTATTCCTTCACGTTCGCCAGTGCCGGCACGTTCGATTATTTCTGCGGCCTGCATCCGCACATGGTGGGAAAAATCATCGTCAAGTGACTGCGTCGCCCATGGTGCAACATGCCGATAACTCTATCGGTACACCGGACCAATCTCCGGTGTACCGAACCTGAAAAGACCGTGTTAAAAGACCGGCCGGAAGGCTCGGATCAATTACCCGGCCAGCAACGAGTGTCGGTCCCGATTGTGCAAAACAACGATGAGCGCGCAGCGTTTGACGAGGTCTTTCTGCCGCATTTGCCCGAAGCCTATCGTCTCGCGCAATGGCTCGCCGGCAATGCATCTGACGCCGAAGATATTGTACAGGAAGCCGCGTTACGCGCGTATCGCGGCATCAGGAGCTTCGGTGCCGTCAATGCCCGTGCGTGGTCCCTGACCATCGTGCGCAACACGGCTTTCAGCTGGCTGACGAAAAACAGGCCCAAAACGGTTGTTTTCATGAACGACCTGAGTGCCGCGCAGCAACAGGAACTTGAACATGAGGGTCCGCACGGAACAAGGATAGAGACGCCCGAAGAGATAGCTGTTTTCAAGGCCGACACCGAGCAGGTTCAGAAAGCCCTGGCGCAGCTGCCGGTGCAATTTCGCGAAGTCATCATTTTGCGGGAACTAAACCAGATGAACTATCGCGATATTGCCGAGATCACCAATGTTCCGATCGGGACGGTCATGTCCCGTCTGTCCAGGGGCAGGCAGCTTCTGACGACGCTTCTGGGAGATCGAAAGCAATGACGGTTGCATCCTTGAGAGACGGCGACGAATTGCAGTTGAACGCCTATTGCGACGGCGAACTCGATCTGGCGTCCGCCGCTGCGTTTGAGCGCCGGCTGGCTGAAGATGAGACGTTGCGGGCCCAATACACCAGGCTGATGTCGTTGCGGCAGGCCTTTCGCTCGCTTCCGCAATCCGACATGCCGGCGGGCTTGCGGGCGCGCATCCAGTCGACATTGGATGCGGAGCGTCCGAGCCGGGCAACGGTTTTGCGCCAACGCAGCTGGTCGTTTCAGG
>JANMQE010000229.1:0-2510 GCA_031370195.1 Phyllobacteriaceae bacterium | reverse complement strand
CAGGATTTAAAGCGGTTTCAATTCAAGCCGTTCGGGAGGGGTCCTTGAAGATTGCCTTGATTGCGCATGACCAGAAGAAGGATGACATGGTGGCCTTCGCCATGGCGCATCGGGACTATTTGGCTGCGCATGACATTGTGGCCACCGGCACGACCGGCGGTCTGGTGTTGGCGGCATGTGCGGAACTGTCGATCAGGCGGGTGAAAAGCGGGCCGCTTGGCGGCGACCAGCAGATTGGCGCACTGATCGCAGAGGGCAAAGTTGATGCGCTGATCTTTTTTGTCGATCCGCTGACGCCGATGCCGCATGATGTGGACGTGAAGGCTTTAATGCGGCTGGCGCTGGTGTATGACATTCCCATGGCGCTCAACCGGGCGACTGCGGAAATCGTTGTCGGGACAATTTTGCCGCTTCAGAGCGGCGGCAAGCGGGGTGATTGAGAGCATGGCTGGTTTTGAGTTCCCTGTTCTGGTCGGCGACATCGGCGGCACCAATGCGCGCTTTGCGTTGGTGCTTTCGCCGGACGGCGAACAAGTCCCGTTCGACACAGTGCGCACGGCGGATTTTGCCAACATCGACATCGCCATCCGCGACACCATTTTGCCACTCGCTCCTGTAGCGCCGAAGACCGCCATTCTGGCGATCGCCGGGCCGATCAGCGGCGACGAGATTGAGCTGACCAACTGCCCGTGGGTGGTTCGGCCCTACGTAATGATGGAGATGCTTGGCCTCACGGACATCATCGTCATCAATGATTTCGAGGCACAGGCGCTGGCTGTTGCTTCGCTCGGGCCTGAGCATCTGGAGCAGATCGGCGGCGGCAAGCTCGTTGAAGGCGCGCCCCGCGTCGTTCTTGGACCGGGAACGGGTCTTGGCGTGGCCGGTCTCATCAACATTGCCGGCACATGGTATCCGGTGCCGGGCGAAGGCGGTCATGTGGACATGGGGCCGCGCACACCGCGTGACTATGAAGTCTATCCGCACATCGAAGAACTCGACGGGCGCGTCTCCGGCGAGCAGATTTTGTGCGGCAGGGGACTGGTAAGCCTTTACCGCGCGGTGTGCAAAGCCAACGGTGTGACATCGACGCTCACAGAACCTCAGGATGTGACCGCGGCAGCATTCAGCGGTGCGGACCGCCAGGCAACGGAGACGCTGGACCTGTTTGCCATCTACCTTGGCCGCTTGGCTGGCGATCTCGCGCTGATCTTCATGGCGCGCGGCGGGGTGTATCTGTCCGGCGGCATTGCACAGAAGATTGTTGCGGTGCTCAAGTCGGGCAGCATGCGCGCGGCCTTCGACAACAAGGCGCCGCATTCGGCCTTCATGCGCGAGACGCCGGTGTTTGTGATCACCCACCCGCTCGCCGCTGTTGCGGGCCTGTCGGCCTATGCGCGGCACCCAGAGGGATTTGGCATCAATCTGGCGGGCAAGCGCTGGCGTTAAGTTGATTGAGTTGCGCGCCGCGACAATCGAACGACGGGGCAAGCGAAAAGGCACGATCACGCATCGGCACTCTTGCCGGTAACCGGCGCGTTGTGCGAAACAGGTCGGGACATCAAAAATATGCAACACCAATGCCGCAGGACCAATGTGAATGATTGACATGAGACTGGTGGTGGTTGGCGCGGCGGGGCGCATGGGGCAGGCGCTGATCCGTGCCGTCCATGCAACAAGCGGCGTGACATTGTCCGGCGCGGTGGAGCGGGCGGAATCGCCGATGCTCGGACGCGACGCGGGTGATATGGCCGGTGTTGGCGCCCTTGGCGTTGCGATCACCGATGATCCGCTGCCGGTGTTTGCCACCGCTGACGGTGTGCTTGATTTCACCATGCCTGCCGCCACGACAGAATTCGCCGGTTATGCGGCGCAGGCGCGGATTGTCCATATCATCGGCACCACCGGCTGTTCGGCTGAGGACGAAGCGAAACTTGCCGCTGCGGCGCGGCACACCACAATCGTCAAATCCGGCAATTATTCGCTTGGCGTCAATATTCTCGCAGCGCTGACGGAGAAAGTTGCCAAGGCACTCGGCCCGCAGGATTTCGACATTGAGATTGTCGAGATGCACCACAAGCACAAGGTGGACGCGCCGTCCGGTACGGCGCTGCTGCTCGGCGAAGCGGCGGCCAAAGGACGGGGTGTTTCGCTTGGTGATCATTCGGTGCGCTCGCGCGATGGCCACACCGGCGCGCGGGTGGATGGCAGCATCGGATTTTCAGCCTTGCGCGGTGGCGCGGTGGTTGGCGACCATTCGGTGATTTTTGCCGGAAACGATGAAATCATCACGCTGGCGCATCATGCCGTCAACCGCTCGATGTTTGCGGGCGGCGCGATTGCTGCTGCCAAATGGGCTTTCGGGCGAAAGCCGGGGCTTTATTCGATGCGCGATGTTTTAGATCTCAACGATTGACAAAGGAACTGCCATGTCCGGTACCCTCGTGCTCGTGCGCCACGGCCAGAGCGAATGGAATTTGAAGAACCTGTTCACCGGCTGGCGCGATCCGGAC
>JANMQE010000220.1:0-2986 GCA_031370195.1 Phyllobacteriaceae bacterium | reverse complement strand
AACCCATTTTCAAACTGCAGGGAACTGCTGTTTGGAAACGGGTTTTCCCCGTTAAAAGCCGCTGAAACATAAAGCGGTTCCATGATGTCAGCCCGTTTCGGGCATTTTACGAGGAGCGACGATGGCTCAGACCCTTTCGTTCAACGGTCGCCGGCGAATCCGCAAATTTTTTGGGAAAATCCCGGAAGTTGCGGAAATGCCGAACCTTATTGAGGTTCAGAAGGCGTCGTATGACCAGTTCCTGATGGTCGACGAACCGGAAGGCGGGCGCCTGGATGAGGGCCTGCAGGCCGTGTTCAAGTCGGTGTTCCCGATCTCTGATTTTTCGGGCGCAGCCATGCTGGAATTCGTCAAGTACGAATTTGAAGCACCGAAGTTTGACGTTGACGAGTGTCGCCAGCGCGACCTGACCTATGCCGCGCCGCTCAAGGTGACGCTGCGCCTGATCGTGTTTGATGTGGACGCGGATACCGGCGCCAAGTCGATCAAGGACATCAAGGAGCAGGATGTCTACATGGGCGACATGCCGCTCATGACCGACAATGGCACCTTTATCGTCAACGGCACAGAGCGCGTCATCGTTTCGCAGATGCACCGCTCGCCGGGTGTGTTCTTTGATCATGACAAGGGCAAGAGCCATTCGTCAGGCAAGTTCCTGTTTGCCGCACGCGTCATTCCGTACCGCGGTTCGTGGCTCGATATCGAGTTTGACTCCAAGGACATCGTCCACGCCCGCATCGATCGTCGCCGCAAACTGCCGGTTTCGTCGCTGTTGATGGCGCTTGGGATGGACGGCGAAGAAATCCTGTCGACGTTCTACAACAAGTTCTCCTACAAGCGCGATGGCAAGCATTGGCGCATTCCGTACTCTGCCGAGCGCTACAAGGGTTTCAAGGCCGTTGTTGACATGATTGACGCCGACACTGGCGAAGTCGTGGTCGAAGCTGGCAAAAAGCTTACGGTTCGCACCTCCAAGCAGCTCGCGGACAAGGGCCTCAAGGCGATCCGCGCGACGGAAGAGGATTTGCTCAGCACGTATCTCGCCGAAGACATCGTGAACTATCAGACCGGCGAGATATATCTCGAGGCGGGCGATGAAATCGACGAGAAGAAGTACAAGATCCTCACCGATCTTGGCCTTGACGAAATTTCAGTGCTCGACATCGATCACGTCAACATCGGGCCGTACATCCGCAACACGCTGACTGCCGACAAGAACGAGTCGCGTCAGGATGCGCTGTTTGACATCTATCGTGTCATGCGTCCGGGCGAGCCGCCGACACTGGACACGGCTGATGCCATGTTCACGTCGCTGTTCTTTGACTCGGAACGCTACGACCTGTCTGCTGTCGGTCGCGTGAAGATGAACATGCGCCTTGATCTCGATTGCCCGGACACACATCGTGTTCTGCGCAAGGACGACATTATTTCTGTCGTCAAGACATTGGTCGAGCTTCGCGACGGCAAAGGCGAGATCGACGACATCGACAATCTCGGCAACCGCCGTGTGCGCTCTGTCGGCGAATTGATGGAAAACCAGTACCGCGTTGGCCTGCTCCGCATGGAGCGCGCCATCAAGGAACGCATGTCGTCCATCGAAATCGATACTGTGATGCCGCAAGACCTGATCAATGCCAAGCCGGCGGCTGCCGCCGTGCGTGAGTTCTTCGGTTCCTCGCAGCTGTCGCAGTTCATGGATCAGACCAACCCGTTGTCGGAAATCACACACAAGCGCCGTCTTTCGGCACTTGGACCGGGCGGCCTGACCCGCGAGCGCGCCGGTTTTGAAGTGCGCGACGTGCATCCAACTCACTACGGCCGCATCTGCCCGATTGAAACGCCGGAAGGCCCGAACATCGGTCTGATCAACTCGCTGGCGACGTTTGCCCGCGTCAACAAGTATGGCTTCATCGAGTCGCCATATCGCAAGATCGTTGACGGCAAGCTGACGACAGACGTTGTCTATCTGTCCGCCATGGAAGAATCCAAGCACCATGTCGCGCAGGCCAATGCCGAGCTTGACAAGGAAGGCCGGTTCATCGATGAGTTCGTGATCTGCCGATATGCGGGCGATGTCATCATGGCCCCGCGCGAAAACGTTGATCTGATGGACGTTTCGCCGAAGCAGATGGTTTCGGTTGCCGCCGCGCTCATTCCGTTCCTGGAAAACGACGACGCCAACCGTGCCCTGATGGGCTCGAACATGCAGCGTCAGGCCGTGCCATTGGTGCGCGCCGAAGCGCCGTTTGTCGGCACCGGCATGGAGCCGATTGTGGCACGCGATTCTGGCGCTGCCATCGTTGCCCGCCGCACCGGCATTGTCGATCAGGTTGACGCGACCCGTATCGTGCTTCGCGCCACGGAAGATCTCGATCCGGGCAAGTCCGGCGTTGACATCTACCGTCTGATGAAGTTCCAGCGTTCGAACCAGTCCACCTGCATCAACCAGCGTCCGCTGGTGCGTGTCGGCGACCGGATCGAAAAGGGCGACATTATTGCTGATGGCCCGTCCACGGACCTCGGCGATCTGGCGCTCGGCCGCAACGTGCTCGTCGCGTTCATGCCGTGGAACGGTTACAACTATGAGGATTCGATCCTTCTGTCCGAGCGCATCGTTCGCGATGACGTGTTCACCTCCATTCACATCGAAGAATTCGAAGTGATGGCGCGCGACACCAAGCTCGGGCCTGAAGAAATCACCCGCGACATTCCGAACGTTTCGGAAGAAGCGCTGAAGAACCTCGACGAAGCCGGCATTGTTTATATTGGTGCCGAAGTTCTGCCGGGCGATATTCTTGTCGGCAAGATCACGCCAAAGGGTGAAAGCCCGATGACGCCGGAGGAAAAGCTTCTGCGCGCCATCTTTGGCGAAAAGGCATCGGATGTGCGTGACACGTCCATGCGCATGCCTCCCGGGACCTACGGCACGGTCGTTGAAGTGCGCGTGTTCAATCGCCACGGCGTCGAAAAAGACGAGCGTGCGATG
>JANMQE010000195.1:0-1755 GCA_031370195.1 Phyllobacteriaceae bacterium | reverse complement strand
CGTGGTTTTAACAATAGCATGGTGAATAAATCTGCACCGTCTTCAATACAGTCACTCAATGGTTTTGTGCATAACCAATTTCAGATTCCAACTCCTGAGGCACTACGGGCGGGTTGGGAGAGTTGTGTCCCTGTGTACATCGCTGCGTTTGGAAAGGCGTAAATGGAAGAGTTAGCAACCCGCACCCAGAATGGGCGCTTCTCGCCGTTGCGATATCCGGGAGGGAAGGGAAAAATATCGCGATTCATTGAATCGATAGTGCGGTTGAATGGCCTGTCCGATGGTCGCTACGTCGAACCCTATGCCGGGGGAGCTGCTATAGCTTGGGAGCTTCTACTTACCGGAGTTGTTCGGAGAGTTTCGATTAACGATATCAGCCGTCCAATATATTCTTTTTGGAATGCGGTCCTATATGATACCGATCGGCTTTGTTCGACGATAGAAGAAACGGATGTTTCTGTAGAAACTTGGCAACGATATAAATATATCTATAAAAATCAAATGTCTTATAGTGATTTTGAAGTAGCATTTGCATTTTTCTTTTTAAATAGAACGAATAGATCTGGTATTCTTAATGGTGGTATGATTGGAGGTAAAAACCAATTGGGTCTATGGAAAATAGATGCAAGATATAATAAACTAGAGCTTGTAAAACGCATTCAGAAAATCGCCTCACTAAGAAATAGAATTGAAATTTCAAATTTAGATGCCATTGAATTCATAAAGTTAAAAGAAAATGAATGGCGTACGAAAACGTTAGTATACGTTGATCCGCCGTATTACGAAAAAGGAAGATACCTATATCATGACGCATATCGCCCGGACGATCACCGCGAAGTGGGTGAGTATATCAAAAGCTTGGATTGTGTTAGCTGGATAGTTTCCTACGACGACGTAAGGCCAATACATGAGATTTATGAAGAAAATAACTGGTTGCAGTACACACTGAACTATAGTGCGCGGAATGTTATTCGTGGGCGCGAGGCAATGTTTTTCAGCAGGAATCTCGTTGTCCCAGAAGTGGTTAAACCACTTATCGAGATAGATAGAGAATTTGGTGAAATAAAAAGGCCAGCCCAAACTCGTTATTTTGAATAAAAGGTGTTTTTAACTATAAATCGCCCGGGAATTCCACCGTATCTATACGCAACCTCGGAGCTGCGCTCGACGAACATGTCGGGTTTCGTCGTCTTGAAACCATAGCCAATGGTTTCATTTCGCGCTAAAGCGCAAAACCCCTCCTCAATCCCCCATCTTCAACGCCTCAATAGACGCCTCCTGCGCGATCTCAACCTTCACGTACTGCCGCGTCCGCTGCTTTCTAGAGCTTGCGCTTACGCGAAACATCGCCACCACTGCACCCTGCACTCAAGCAGCCCTCCCCACCTCCAGCGTCAACTCCTCGCCATTGTTCGAATTGACCACGACAAACTTGCTGCCATCACCCGCGATCAGCTGTTCGTTGGCGTTCATCAGTTCGATGCCGCAGACGGCGCCGGTTTCGTCTATATCGACGAGGAAGTCGCTGGTGACTTCGATGGTCTCGACCGTGCCCTGCCGCTCGCGGATGCGGATGTAGGCGATGTTGGCTTCCGGGTCGTAGCTGAGTTTCATTGGCCGGGCCTTTGAGTGAGAATTTTGCAAGTGATGCTTCGGGGGTCGAAGCGTCATGTTTGTGTAAGTCGAAGCCGCTATCCCCCGCAAGCGTGAAAAAATTCAGGGCAGAAATCCACCAGCGCCGTCATTCCGGGGCCG
>JANMQE010000165.1:0-2128 GCA_031370195.1 Phyllobacteriaceae bacterium | reverse complement strand
CGGAAAAGGTCCGCCTGATGCAGCGCAACTGGATCGGCAAGTCTGAGGGACTGCTCCTGCGCTGGGAAGTGGCCGGGGACGCGCCTGTTGGCGAGATCGAAGTATACACCACACGGCCCGACACACTGTTCGGGGCGTCATTCCTCGCTGTTGCTGCGGATCATCCGTTGGCCAAGGCGCTGGCGGAGAACAATACCGAACTCGCCGCCTTCGCCGACAAGTGCCGCCAGATGGGCACGTCTGTCGCTGCTGTGGAAACGGCGGAGAAAATCGGTTTCGACACCGGCGTTCGCGTGCGGCATCCGTTTGATCCGGACTGGCTGGTGCCGGTTTATATCGCCAATTTTGTGCTGATGGACTACGGAACCGGCGCGATTTTCGGCTGTCCGGCGCATGATCAGCGCGACTTTGACTTCGCTTCCAAATATGCGCTGCCGATTGTCACTGTGGTTGCGCCTGAGGCAGAGCGCACGTCCTTCAAAGTCAGCGACAAGGCCTATGACGGCGATGGCGTGATGGTCAACTCGCGCTTCCTCAACGGCATGACGCCACAGGCTGCGTTCAGCGATGTCGCAGCGCGGCTCGAGCAGATCAATCTTGGCAACCAGCCGCAGGGGACACGCAAGACGCAGTTCCGGCTGCGCGATTGGGGCATTTCGCGCCAGCGTTACTGGGGCTGCCCCATCCCGGTTATCCACTGCGAGGATTGCGGCGTCATCGCGGTGCCGAAGAAGGATCTGCCGGTCAAACTGCCGGACGACATCGAGTTCGACCGGCCGGGCAACCCGCTCGACCGCCACCCGACCTGGCGGCATGTGAACTGCCCAAAGTGCGGCAAGGCGGCACGGCGCGAGACCGACACGATGGACACGTTCGTTGATTCATCCTGGTATTACGCACGCTTCACCGCACCTTGGATGAACGAGCCGACGGACCGCAAGGCGGCGGATGCTTGGCTGCCGGTTGACCAGTATATCGGCGGCATAGAGCATGCGATTTTGCATCTGCTCTATTCGCGCTTCTTCGCGCGGGCGATGAGTGCGACCGGGCATCTTGGCGTCAGCGAGCCGTTCAAGGGCCTGTTCACGCAAGGCATGGTCGTGCACGAGACCTACCGAAATGCGTCCGGCTGGGTCGTGCCGTCTGTTGTGTTGATCGAAGGCGAGGGCGAGACGCGGCGCGCGAAGCTGATGTCTGATGGTTCGCCCATCGAGATCGGCTCGATCGAAAAAATGTCGAAGTCGAAGAAGAACACCATCGACCCTGATGACATCATCGCCTCCTACGGCGCCGATACTGCCCGCTGGTTCATGCTGTCCGATTCGCCGCCCGAGCGCGATGTGATCTGGACGGAGGCGGGCGTTGAGGGTGCACACCGGTTTGTGCAGCGCATCTGGCGGCTGATCGGCGAGGCGGCCGACGGCCTGAAGGTCGCCGGTGCGGCAAGCGGTGCTGACGGTGAGGCCGGCATTATCCGCAAGGCGGCGCACAAGACGCTGAGGGCCGTCGGCGATGACATTGACAAACTGTCGTTCAACAAGGCCGTCGCGCGCATTTATGAGCTCGTCAACGTGCTCAATCCTGCACTGACCGCGATTGCCGCCGGCAAGGCTGACACCGCAACGGCTGCTGCTGCAAGGGAAGCCGCGGGCATTCTCATTCAGCTCATCGCTCCGATGATGCCGCATCTGGCTGAAGAGTGCTGGACGGTGCTTGGAAACAGAGGCATGGTGGCAGATGCTGACTGGCCGAAATTTGATCCGGCGCTGATCGTCGAAAATGACGTCACAATGCCGGTGCAGATCAATGGCAAGAAGAAGGGTGATTTGACAATTGCCCGCGACGCAGACCAATCTGCTGTCGAAGCCGCCGTTCTGGCGCTGGACTTTGTGCAGGCTGCGCTTGCCGGTTCAAAACCGAAGAAGGTGATTGTCGTGCCGCAGAGGATCGTCAATGTTGTTGTCTAAAACCAATGGCCTTCGCACCGCGCTTTTGTGCACCGTTGTCTCGCTGGCAATGGCGGGCTGTCAGGTGCGCCCGCTTTATTCGGACAGCGCGCCAAACGCTGCCGGAGTGACGACAAGCGCGGCGCTGAACTCGATTGGCATCAAGGAAGTGGACAGCCGCG
>JANMQE010000163.1:0-2755 GCA_031370195.1 Phyllobacteriaceae bacterium | reverse complement strand
CTTGAGATTGACTGGGCGAGTAGGCAACATTTTGGTGACGCAGCGCGGGTTAGGCGGGCTTATCGAATGAAGAGATTTTGGCTTCTCATTGCCTTGGCCTCCCTCGGGCTCACCCTTGTGAACTACTCCGGCGCTGCCAGGCAAATCCTTTTGACTTTGGGTCTCACCACTGCCGGCCCGCCATCGGGAATGCAGCTTATCCAGACTGCCAGTATGGAGCCGGTGATCCTGACATTAAGGAAGGACCCTCGCCAGCAAGGCTATACCGAGAGCAAGGACCCGAAGGATCAGCCTTGGATAAGGTACAAAATACCGGCGGCCTATATCTGGGAATTGTCGGGAACACTTGGGGAGGATGGCAAAGCGGGTTTTGCCATGAGCGTCTGGGCCGATACCTTAGAGCCGTCCATTCCCGATGAGATAGAGCGGTACTCAAAGTGCATTCCCTACATCAAGCGGCGTGAAGAGTGCCCTCAGTCAGCGATGATGAATACAAAAGCTTGGAGAAAAATTCAGGCTAATGAGTTTCCAGTTATCATCCGCGTCCCGCCTGATGCACTAACGCTGGCGGAGCAGCAAAAGAGCATCGGCCGAGTTATTCCGGTCCAGAACGAAAGGCCGCCGATAACGGATGGATCGTCTGGCCGATCTGGCCCTTGCATCATTCGTGATGATCCGGTGCTGGGTTTGCGCGTTTTCAGTGCGCCGCCGCAGTTGCCTGGCAACACCGTGACGATGAACGGATGCAGTTCGTGGATGAAGATTGCCGGGGCCGGAACGAGACTGCGGGACGGCAGGGTTTTTCGTCCCATGCACTTCCTAAAACTCAACCTCGATGGAACCTACAAGTTTTCTGTAAAGTGCAACGACGGCTACAGCCAAGACAAATCCGTTCATCTCTCACGCTGTGACCTAGTGGGCGCATATGGCATTTGGAGTCTTGACATGCTCCTAAACGCCCACAGCGCGGAGACGTGGGATCGGCAATACGATCAAGCACTGAAATTTCTCGCCAACCACGAAATTGGCCGCAAGGAATTCAAGGAATTACGGTGACAGTGCACTTAATCCGTCCCGTTCCAGCCTATAAAACCCGCCCGCGTCCAGCGCCTGCCACTCCCCCTGCATCCCATCCGGCCACAGCACCCGCACCTCGGCCTTCTCCGCTGCGCCAATCCCGAAGTGCCACCAGCCCAACTGCCCGCCTGCATGGCCGCCGCCTACTGTGATTTCGCGGCGCTGGATTTTTTCGCTGGTCTTGACTTCGATCCATGCGCCGATACCGTCGCGGTTCGGGCCAGTGTCGGCGAGCTTGATGTTGATGAATTTGCCTGCGTTGGTGCTGACGTTGCGCCAGATTTGTGCCGGTTCGTTGCGGTTGACGACGAGCAAATCCACCAGACCGTCGAGGTTGAAATCGTCGAGCGCCGCGCCGCGTGACTGGGCCATGCTGGCGACGCCCGCCTTGTCTCCGGCTTCGGTGAATTTGCCGGCGGGGCCTTGCAGCAGGAGATTGTTCGGGTCTTTGGCGGCGAAATCCGGCATTCGGTCAACATTGCCCTTGGCGACGAACAGGTCGGGCATGCCGTCATTGTTGACGTCCTCGAACTGCGCGTGCCAGCCGGTGGAGGGCCGCTCATCGCCGCCGGTATAGGGGCGCTGGGCGGTGACGCCTGCGGGCCAAGCGCCTTCGACATAGTCGGGCGCCAGCTTTTCGGCCTTGCCGTCTTTCAACAGTTGCAGGCGGCTGTCTGCCATGGAGGTCATGAAATAATCCGGGTAGCCGTCGCCGTTGACATCGCTCGAGGCGATGCCCATGCCCCAGATGCGCAGGCGCTTCCAGCCTTCCTTCAGCGTGTAGAGCGCGGGAGGCTGGCCGGGATCGACATGCCAGAGCTGCTCCTGCCCGCCCTCGTAATATTCGCGGTCGTTGGAAACGCGCAGCGAAGGTGTGCCGGAGCGGTTCCAATCGGTGAACAGCATCGAAAGCGGGCAGAAACTCGGCTTCAGGGGAAGCGGCGGCGCGAATTTCTTTTCGGTGTTGGAGACAGGCCGGTGCAGCCAATTGTCGGTGCAGGAGCCCCAGGGGGAGAATTCCTCCTCGCGGTTGATGTAGTTGCCAACCGCCAGCGTCGGCCAGACCGCGCCCTTCTCCCACGTCGCCGCAAACGCCGCCGACCAGCCGTCGCCGCCGTCAAAGCCCCACGCCTCGTTGGCGCGCTCGAACTTGCATTCGCCCTTGCCGCGCATCACGGCGTTTTCGCCGACACGCAGCAGTACGATGTCGGTGATGCCGTCGCCATCGACATCCAGCGGGTAGCCGCCGGTGACGGCGTCCAGCTCCAGCCCGCTTTCCTCAGCCACGAACTTCAGCTCGCCGCCGCGCTTGCTCTGGTTTTTGTAAAATGTCGCCTTGCCCTCGCCGCCGGCCAGCAGCGCATCGGGATAGTCATCGCCATTGCAGTCAAAAACCGCCGTGCCGCCGCCAACCATGTAGAGCCACTCGCCCTTGTAGGTGCTGGCGATGCCGGAAGAGGCTGTCTCGTCGGTAAATTTCGGGACGGTCGGGGCCGGTTCTTCGGCCATGGCAATTGTGTGGAGCGGCAGCGTTGCAGCTGATGCCAGCAGGAGCATTTTCACAATCCGGCTCACTTGCGCATCTCCAAACCTTCAACGTGCTTGGCAACACAGGCCCCCTGCACCAGTCCCTGCTCGATGGCAGCGCGGAAATGGATGCCGCCATAGAGTCGCGACA
>JANMQE010000151.1:0-4115 GCA_031370195.1 Phyllobacteriaceae bacterium | reverse complement strand
CTTTAACATAGGACGGAATGAACACACCGTCTTAAGAGACACTCGGCCAAAGCGACGGGAGTCGACAGGCCGAGCCAGGGCGGGGATGCTCTGGCCATACAAGGAACCGGGGGAACCCATGCTGACAGGTCTGCAGGCGATCTTTTTCTACCTCTTCGCCTTTGTTGCGATAGCGAGCGCTTTCATGGTGATCGCAGCGCGCAACCCTGTGCATTCGGTGCTTTTCCTGATCCTCACGTTCTTCAACGCCGCTGCGCTGTTCCTTTTGACCGGCGCTGAATTCCTCGCGATGATCCTGCTCGTCGTCTACGTCGGCGCAGTCGCGGTGCTGTTCCTGTTCGTCGTCATGATGCTGGATGTGGACTTTGCCGAATTGAAAAAGGGCGCGCTGCAATATGCGCCGGTCGGCGCGCTCGTCGGCATCATTCTGGCCGCAGAACTGATTGCCGTGCTTGGTGGCTCGATCTTCACGCCAAGCCTGCCGGCCACCGCCGCAGAACCAACCCCGGATATTGCCACCACGAACAACACCACCGCGCTCGGCAACGTGCTCTACACGGATTACGCCTTCTACTTCCAGATCGCCGGTCTCGTGCTTCTGGTCGCCATGATCGGCGCGATAGTTCTCACTCTTCAGCACAAGGTCGGCGTCAAGCGCCAGAACATCGCGACCCAGGTCGGCCGCACACCGGCCACCGCCATCGAAATCAAAAAAGTCCAGTCGGGCAAGGGGCTCTGACCATGACCATCGGCATCTCGCACTATCTCGCAGTTTCGGCCATCCTGTTCACGCTCGGCGTTTTCGGCGTGTTCCTGAACCGCAAGAATGTGATCGTCATCCTCATGTCGGTGGAGTTGATCTTGCTCGCCGTCAATCTGAATTTTGTCGCCTTCTCGGCGGCGCTCAATGATTTGACCGGCCAGATATTCGCGCTGTTCGTGCTCACGGTCGCGGCGGCGGAGGCGGCGATTGGTCTTGCCATTCTCGTCGTCTTCTTCCGCAACCGCGGTTCGATTGCGGTCGAAGACGTCAACATGATGAAGGGATGAGCGGATCATGATATACGCCATCGTTTTCCTGCCCCTCGTCGGCTTTTTGATCGCAGGCCTGTTCGGCTCGTCCATCGGTGCCAAGGCGTCCGAGTATGTCACCTGCGGCTTCATGATCATTGCCGCCGTGCTGTCGTGGATCATCTTCTTCCAGTTCGCGCTCGGCCACAGCGAAGCGATGGTCGTACCGGTGATGAAATTCATCGAGTCAGGAACACTGAGTGTAGACTGGGCTCTGCGCATCGACGCGCTGACCGCCGTCATGCTGGTCGTCGTCAACACCGTGTCATGCCTCGTGCATGTCTATTCCATCGGCTACATGCATCACGATCCGCACCGTCCGCGCTTCTTTGCCTATCTGTCGCTGTTCACGTTTGCCATGCTGATGCTGGTGACGGCGGACAATCTGGTGCAGATGTTTTTCGGCTGGGAAGGCGTCGGCCTCGCGTCATACTTGCTGATCGGCTTCTGGTTCAAGAAGCCATCGGCCAACGCTGCGGCGATGAAAGCCTTCATCGTCAATCGCGTCGGAGATTTCGGTTACGCCCTTGGCATTTTCGGCGTTTTCATCCTGTTCGGCTCGGTCAACTTTGAGACCATTTTTGCCAACGCCGCGACCTATCTGCCCGCGGAAGGCGTTGCCGATACGAGCGTGGCTCTCAACTTCCTCGGCTACGCGCTCGACAAGCAGTCGGCCATCACCATCGTCGCGCTGCTGCTGTTCATGGGCGCAATGGGCAAGTCGGCGCAGTTCCTGCTGCATACTTGGCTGCCGGACGCGATGGAGGGCCCGACGCCGGTCTCCGCCCTCATTCACGCTGCGACGATGGTCACTGCAGGCGTCTTCATGGTTGCCCGCATGTCGCCGATTTTCGAGCTGTCGCAGACGGCGCTGACATTTGTAACCATTGTCGGCGCAACCACTGCCTTCTTCGCCGCCACCGTCGGCCTCGTGCAAAACGACATCAAGCGCGTGATCGCGTATTCAACCTGCTCGCAGCTTGGCTACATGTTTGTGGCGCTTGGCGTCGGCGCATACGGGGCGGGGATATTCCACCTGTTCACCCACGCCTTCTTCAAGGCGCTGCTGTTTCTGGGTGCCGGTTCGGTCATCCATGCGGTGTCCAATGAGCAGGACATGCGCAACATGGGCGGCCTGCGCAAACTCATTCCGGCCACCTACTGGATGATGATCATCGGCACGGTAGCGCTCACGGGCCTTGGCATACCGGGCACCATGATCGGCACTGCAGGTTTCTTCTCCAAGGACATCATCATCGAAAGCGCTTTCGCCGGTGAAAACGCCGCTGCGGGCTATGCCTTCATCCTCCTCGCCATCGCCGCGTTCTTCACCTCCTTCTACTCATGGCGGCTGATTTTCATGACTTTCCATGGCAAGCCGCGCGCCAGCCATGACGTCGTGCACCACGTCCATGAATCGCCGCTGGTGATGCTGGTGCCGCTAGGCATTCTCGCCGCAGGCGCGCTGTTCGCAGGAGTGCTGTTTGAGGGCCATTTCTTTGGCCATGAATATGCCGAGTTCTGGAAAGGCTCGCTGTTCATGGGGCCTGAGAACAAGATCCTCGAAGAGTTCCACCATGTGCCGCTGCTGGTGAAATGGACGCCGTTCATCGCCATGGTTTGCGGCTTCCTGCTGTCCTACCAGTTCTACATCCGCTCGCCGGAGATGCCGAAGGAACTGGCCGCGCAGCA
Source organism: Phyllobacteriaceae bacterium (assembly GCA_031370195.1). Lineage (GTDB taxonomy): Bacteria > Pseudomonadota > Alphaproteobacteria > Rhizobiales > Rhizobiaceae > JANMEX01. The sequence goes on along the minus strand of JANMQE010000151.1, from coordinate 1,352 downwards.
TCACGGCCTTTACCAGTTCCTTTTGAACAAGTGGTATTTTGACGAAATCTACGACTTCCTGTTCGTGAAACCGGCCATGAAAATCGGCCGCTTCCTGTGGAAGAAGGGCGACGGCCTGACCATCGACGGCCTCGGCCCGGACGGCATCTCCGCTCGCGTGCTTGATGTCACCGGCCGCGCCACGCGCTTGCAGACCGGCTATCTCTACCATTATGCCTTTGCCATGCTGATCGGCGTTGCGGCGCTTGTCACCTGGGTGATGATCGGGAGTTCCCTCTGAAATGACCGACTGGCCCGTCATAACAACCGTCACATTCCTCCCGCTCGTTGGCGTGCTTTTGATCCTCTTCATCAACGGCGAAAGCGAAGCTGCCAAGCGCAACATCCGCATGATCGCGCTGTTGACGACGGTCGTCACATTTTTGGTCTCCATCCTGCTGTGGTCAGGTTTCGACAATGCCTCGGCAGCGTTCCAGTTCGTCGAAAGCCACGCATGGCTGAATTCCGGCATATCCTACAAGGTCGGCGTTGACGGCATTTCGATGCTGTTTGTCATCCTGACCACCTTCCTGATGCCCTTCACCATTCTGGCATCATGGGGCGTTGAAAGCCGGATCAAAGCCTACATGATTGCGTTCCTGATCTTGGAAACGCTGATGATCGGCGTGTTCACAGCGCTCGATATCCTTGTGTTCTATCTTTATTTCGAGGCCGGTCTCATCCCGATGTTCATCATCATCGGCGTCTGGGGCGGCAAGCGCCGCGTCTATGCCTCGTTCAAATTCTTTCTCTACACTTTGCTCGGCTCGGTGCTGATGCTGCTCGCCATCATGGCGATGTACTGGCAGGCCGGCACATCCGACATCACGGTGCTGCTCACCCACAAATTCCCGGCAGATATGCAATTCTGGCTGTGGCTCGCCTTTTTCGCCTCGTTTGCGGTGAAAATGCCGATGTGGCCGGTGCACACCTGGCTGCCCGATGCGCACGTTGAAGCCCCGACAGCTGGCTCGGTCATCCTGGCGGCGATCCTTTTGAAAATGGGCGGCTACGGCTTCCTGCGCTTCTCACTGCCGATGTTCCCGCTGGCCTCTGCTGATCTTGCCCCGCTGGTCTACGCACTGTCAGTGATCGCCATCATCTACACCTCGCTCGTCGCGCTGGTGCAGGAGGACATGAAAAAGCTGATCGCCTAACGTCCGTTGCCCACATGGGCTTTGTGACGATGGGTATTTTCGCCGCCAACGCCCAAGGCGTGCAGGGCGCTTTGTTCCAGATGCTGAGCCACGGCCTTGTGTCTGGCGCGCTGTTCCTGTGTGTCGGCGTGGTCTACGACCGCATGCACACCCGCG
>JANMQE010000023.1:0-8729 GCA_031370195.1 Phyllobacteriaceae bacterium | reverse complement strand
TGACCGTTCGGCACGCTTGAACTTTGCGGGGGTGCTGGCGTCACTGGACGCTCTGGAAACCGCGCGCACGCCGTTTGGCCGCATTGTTCACGCCAATGTCGCGTACAAGGATCTGGTCGATCTGATCTCGCACCTCTGCGTTGCGCCGCATACTGTGTCGGTGGGTTACGAGCCGCCGGAATCGCCTTGGCCAGATGCGGCGCTTGGCGCGGCGTTTGAAGAGATGATGGCGGGCTTCAAGGCGGCGCAGTTTCAAGACGTGAATTCACCTGCCTACTGGTCAGCAACCGACAGAGGGCTTGCTGCCTACAACCGGTTGATCGATGCGGTGCAGGAGCGCATGATCGCCGCCACCGCCCCGTGGGAACGATGCATCGCGGGGCGGTTCCTGTCGCCGCAACGCTTGCCCCACCAGTGGATTTGGCGCGCAAACCAAGGCGCTGATTTCCACCCTTTCGGGTGATATCAGCATTTCAAGCGGTGGCTATAATGAGCTTCCGCTTCTGTGTATGGTTGACTGTTGCGCAACTTTTGACCTCACGAATTTGCCTTGGCGTCTGACCAACGAAATGTCTCTGCTTCAACAGATTGCCGCCACGGCGTGACTGCGCCGGACATTTCATATCGAGCGGCTGCGTCTGCACCAAACAGGATTTGCCGCAACTGCGGCATCACTTCTGCACATCCAAGCGCAGTTTTCAGCACCCTTCCAGATTTTTACCGGAACATAGCTCCATCAGCGGCGTTGTTCTGCCGAGCCGCACAGCGATGCGATCATCGAACCAACGACAAGGACGATCCCAATGAAAAAGACACTTCTCACAGCCGCTGCTTGCCTGTTTATCAGCACGCCTGCATTTGCCATGACCGACGCTGACTGCACTGCAATGTGGAAGCAAGCGGACACAAATGCCGATGGAACGCTCAACGGCACCGAAGGCGACCGCTATGCGGCGTGGATGAGGCTTGCGGACAAGCCGATGGCCGAAGGCACGATGCTGAATGAGGCGATGTTCCAGGAAAATTGCAAGGCTGACCTTTTCGCCACCGCTGCGCTGGACGAAGGCGCGCCGCTCGAAGGTGCAAACAGCTTTACCGAAGGCCAAGCCGGTGACCGCATCGTGGCCGCCGGAATGATTGCGCCGACATCCTTGACGAAAGACGACAAGGGCATCTGGCGCGGCACTGCCATGAAAGACGGCAAGTCAGTGAATGTGGCCGTTGATTTCAAGGGCAACGTTGTCGCCCAGTAACTTCCAACACTTCAAATCCCATGAAAGGCATGAAAAATGCAAACGATCACCAAAGTTTTCGACGACTACGATCAGGCAAAGCGCGCTGTGACTGCGCTTGAAGCGGCGGGCATTCACTCGTCCGAAATCAGCATGATCGCCAACAACAAAACTGAAGAGCTCCATGCAAATGACGACACTGTCTCTGAGGCCGGAACCGGCGCGGGCATCGGTGCGGCCGTCGGCGGTGCTGCAGGATTGCTGACTGGTCTTGGCCTGATGGCCATTCCGGGTGTTGGACCTGTTGTTGCTGCCGGTTGGCTTGTAAGCACAGCCGTTGGCGCTGTTGCAGGCGGTGCGACTGGTGGCATTGTCGGCTCACTGGTCAGTTCCGGGCTTGATGATGAGCACGCCCATGTCTACTCAGAAGCTGTTCGCCGCGGCGGTACGCTGCTCTCTGTGCGGGCAAACGACGGTCAGGTTGATCAGGTTCACGCAATCCTTGATGATCACCGCCCGTTGGATCCAACCGAGCTAGGTGCCGAATACCGCAAGAGCGGATGGAGCAAGTTTGAAACAGCCGAAGAGTCCATGGCTGACAAACAGGACGAGATTGATCGCGCCCGCCGCGCCATGTGATGATGGCAATTGATGCCAAAATGGCCCGGCGCGCCTATTCAACGGGTGCGCCGGGTTTTGCTTGTCTGAGCAAGACGATTCGGGCGGCAGTGATCCCGGCACCGGGAACCAATGGCGTCCGCAACCGTTGATAGGGTTGAGCCACAAAGCCTGTCCACAAGCGCGACCGGATTTGTGGCGTCATCAGTTTCCATTCAATCCGGAAAGCGGCCATTCATGTTTCAAAAGCTTTTGCAACAAATTGATCGGCCAAAGATCGGGTGGGATGACAGCCAGCCGATCAGCTCCGAGATTTTTGGTCCGGAACGCTCAAAACAACACGCCCGTACACTGGCAGAATCGCAAACGGTTACCGATCATCCGCAGCGTGTCCATTCCATTATCAACCGCCTGAACGACAACGCTGCCGAGTTGGTGAAATGCGTTCGCGAAATCACGACGGCGATCGGCGAGGGCAAGCCGGTAACGCCTGCTGCCGAATGGCTGATCGACAATTATCATCTCGTCGAAGAGCAGATACGCCAGACGCGGGCCGATTTGCCGCCCGGCTATTACAGCCAGCTGCCGAAACTTGGCACGGGTCCGCTTGCAGGGCATCCGCGGATTTTTGGTTTGGTGTGGGCCCACGTCGCGCACACCGACAGCGCCTTCAATCCTGCGCTGCTGAGCGATTTCGTCAACGATTATCAGCAGGTGCAACCGCTAACCATCGGCGAACTTTGGGCCGTGGCAATCAGTCTGCGGCTGATTTTGATCGAGAATCTGCGGCGCATATCAGTGCGCATCACTGCGGCCAGGCGTGCCCGCGAACAGGCGGACAAGCTGGCGGACATGGTCTTGCAGCCACAAACCGCGCTAGCTTCAGCAGAGGAACAATATCGGCAGTTGGGAGGAAAGGATCTTTCCAACGCGTTTGCCGTTCAGCTCATTCACAGGCTGCGTGATCAGGACGGTTTGGCAGCCCACACGCTGGATTGGCTCAAGCGGCGGGTTGAAACTGAGGGCCATTCGCTTGAGTCAACCGTTTCTGACGAGCATCATCGTCAGAGCACCGCCAATGTGACCGTCCGCAACATCATCACCAGCATGCGCTACGTCTCGGATGTGAATTGGGAGAACTGGTTTGACGGGGTCAGCCTCGTTGACCGCGAATTGAGAGACAAGTCCGACTTCGGCGAGATGGATTTTCCGAGCCGTACGCTTTACCGGACGGCAGTTGAAGAGCTGTCGCGTGGCTCCGCCCATGATGAACTTGAAGTCACGCGCATGACCTTGACAAGGGTCGCATTGACTTCAGAAAACGACAGCGCGGCCCGGCGCGATCCGGGCTATTTTCTGATTGGACCGGGACGGCGCGGGTTTGAACAGCATTTGAAGTTCAGGCCACCGTTGCTTCGGCGCGTCAGGACCACACTGAAGTCGGCGGGGCTCGCAGGCTACGCCAGTGCGATCTTCCTGGTGACACTGGCAGTGCTGTGGACCCTGCTGGGCAAAGTCTTCACTTCTGAAACCTCAACGCTGCTGCTCATCGGGCTTGCGATTGCCGCACTTCTGCCACTTGTGGAAACTGCGGTCTCTGTAGTGAACTTTGCTGTCACCCGCCTGTTGGAGGCCGCTGTCATTCCTGGCCTTGCCCTGCGCGATGGTGTGCCGTCACACTTGCGGACACTTGTTGTTGTGCCTACGCTTTTGACATCCCGCGACGACATTGCGGAAATGATCGACCGGCTTGAAGTGCACTATCTCTCCAATTCGGCAGGTGAGCTTTACTTCGCACTCGTCACCGATTGGACCGATGCGCCGACCGAGACGCGCGCAGGGGATGATGATCTCCTGAACGAAGCGCTGGCCGGCATTTCGCGTTTGAATACCACTTATGACACCAATTGTTTTCTGCTGCTGCACCGCTCCAGAAAATGGAACGAGCAAGAAAACAAATGGATGGGCTGGGAGCGCAAGCGCGGCAAACTGCATGAGCTGAATCGCTTGCTGCTGGGTGCATCAGACACAAGTTTCACGACAATTGGCGGCCATTTGCCCGACGCGGTCAAGTTCGTGCTGACGCTCGATGCCGACACAAAGCTGCCGCGTGACGCAGCGCGCAGGCTTGTCGGCAAACTGGCACATCCGCTCAACCGGCCTGTGTTCGACGCCGGTTTGGGACGGGTTACGAGCGGATACGGCGTCCTGCAGCCGCGCGTGACGCCATCGCTGCCGACAGGTCACCACGGATCACTCTTTCAGCGCATATTCTCCACACCGCGCGGGACGGACCCTTACGTGTTCGCCGTGTCTGACGTGTACCAGGATTTGTTCGACGAAGGCTCCTTTGCCGGCAAAGGCATTTACGACATCGAGGCGTTTGAAGCTGCGATCCATGGCAAAATCCCTGATAATGCCATGCTTAGCCATGATCTGTTTGAAGGCATATTTGCGCGATCAGCCCTCGTCACAGATATTGAAGTCGTTGAGGAATATCCTGACCGCTATGCAGTCGCAGCATCGCGCCAGCACCGTTGGGTGCGCGGCGACTGGCAGCTTTTGCCCTGGCTGACAGCTCGTCTGTTTGGAACGAAGGGCGTGTCAACAGCGGCTATTCCGGGCTTGGGTGTCTGGAAGATGACGGACAATTTGAGGCGGTCCGTCACACCTGTCGCACTCATGCTTTGCTACATGCTCGGCTGGCTCTTTCTGCCGGCTGAGACTGCCGTCCGGTGGACATTGGCACTCACACTCATAAGTGCTTTTCCCGTGTTTTTGTCGTCCGTGGTTGGTTCTGTGCCCAAGCGCAAAGGTGTCACGATCGAGAGCCAAGTGAGGGCGAACCTCGACGATTTCGGTCACGCTTTGGCCTATGTACTCGCCAGTCTGGTGTTCCTTGGCCATCAGGCGTGGTTGATGGGCGATGCCATTTTGCGGACGACGCACAGACTCATGTTCAGCAGGAAGTACCTGCTGGAGTGGACAACTGCCGCGCAGTCCGCCTCAAGTCCAACGCCGGGAATTGCCGTTCTGTACCGGACGATGACCGGCAGCTTGGTTATCGCCCTGATGACGCTGGCGATTGCCGTTTGGCGCAATGATGCGGCATCGATCGCCATCGCCCCATTTGCCTTGGCCTGGCTCTTTGCACCCGGCTGCGCTTATTGGCTCAGTCTTCGCCCGACACCGGCTGATGCCGAAACAATCGCCCCGCAGGATAACAGGTCGCTGCGCCTTATCGCGCGCAAGACTTGGCGGTTTTTTGAGACGTTTGTGACAGAAGGCGACCTGATGCTGCCACCGGACAATTTCCAGGAGGACCCCGATCCAAGGATTGCGCACCGGACATCGCCGACCAATATCGGCCTTTACCTGCTTTCTGTCGCCAGCGCGAAAGAGTTTGGCTGGCTGGGGCTTGGCGATGCCGTCTCGCGCTTGGAAAAGACGCTTGAAACCGTGCATCGGATGGAGAGCTACCGGGGGCATCTCTACAATTGGTACGACACGCAAACCCTTTTTCCGCTCGAGCCGAAATACGTCTCAACGGTCGACAGCGGCAATTTGGCTGGACATCTGATTGCACTGGCAAATTATTGCGATCAATGGATCACAGAGCCTGTAGACAATTTGTCGAAGCTCGATGGCTTGAATGACGTTGTCAATATCCTCGCGGATGATTTGACAGCAATCCCGGATGACCGGCGCAATTTGCGTCCGTTGCGCGCGTCGATTCAAACCAAGCTGGCCGCGTTTCGTGTGAGAATCAGAGACGCCCGGCAAACGCCGGAGCTGTTGACAGTGAGGCTTATTGAATTTGCGGTTCAGGCGACTGGCATACTTGATGCCGTGAAAGAGTTTGATGCGGCGCTGACGTCTCCGGCAGGAACGCAGTTGTTGACCTGGGCCGAGACCCTGCAGCAAACAATTGAAACCCACTTCCGGGACGGTTCCATGAGCCCTGAAGCGGTGCTCAAACAGCGTCAAAGGTTGGCAAAACTGGCGCTCGAATTGCGCGCGCTGTCCGCGCGAATGGAGTTCGGGTTTCTGCTCGACCCGCAGCGGCTGTTGTTCTCCATCGGGTTCCGCGTGCCAGAGGCGATGCGCGACGAAAGCTGCTATGACATGCTCGCATCCGAAGCCCGGCTTGGCAGTTTCTTCGCCATCGCCAAGGGTGACCTGCGCACCCGCCATTGGTTCCGGCTCGGCAGGACGGTGACGGCCGTGCGGGGAGGGGCCGCGCTGGTTTCATGGTCCGGCTCGATGTTCGAGTATCTCATGCCCTCGCTGGTCATGAGAGCACCGTTCGGCAGTCTGCTCGATCAAACGACACGGCTCATTGTGCGGCGGCAGATTGACTACGCAAACAGTCTGGGCATTCCGTGGGGTGTTTCGGAATCCGCGTTCAATGCGCGCGACATTGAGTTTACATATCAATACTCCAATTTCGGCATTCCAGGTCTTGGCCTCAAGCGCGGGCTGTCGGAAAATCTGGTAATTGCGCCATACGCAACCGGCTTGGCGTCGATGGTGTCGCCCAAATTGGCGGCGAGAAACTATGAACGTCTGGCTGCGCTGGGAGCCAACGGTATTTACGGATTTTACGAGGCTCTCGACTTCACGCCGTCACGCCTGAGGATTGGCGAGAAGGCGGCGATTGTGCGTGCCTACTTTGCCCATCACCAGGGCATGACAATCACCGCCATCCTCAACACGGTGAAGGACGGCCAGATGCGGGACCGGTTCCACGCCGAACCTGTCGTCCGCGCAACTGAGTTGTTGCTGCAAGAACGCGCGCCGCGCGATGTGCCGATCATGCTCGCACGCGCGGAAACCTCCGCCAGCGCGGCGGAAACAGGCACTTTGGCACCAACTGTGCGCGTTGCCGGCTTTGCAGAGCTTGGAACGCCGGTCACCCATCTCATGTCAAACGGCAGCTACAGCGTGATGCTGAACGCAGCTGGTGGCGGCTACAGTCTGTGGAAGGATATCGCGCTCACCCGCTGGCGCGAAGACAGCGTGAGCGACGATTGGGGCAGCTTTATCTACCTGCGCGACCCCAGAACTGAACAGAGATGGTCGGCAGGGTTCATGCCGCTCGGGCGCAAGCCGGACTCGTATCAAGCCTCCTTCAGCGAAGACAAGGCGGAGATTGGCCGGACTGATGGCGCGTTCACGACCGTGCTGGAATGCGTGGTATCACCCGAAGACGACGCGGAGGCGCGGCGGGTGACAATCACCAATGGCTCTTCGTCAGCGCGGGATGTCGAACTGACCTCTTACGCCGAACTGGTGCTGGCCCCGCGCGCAGCCGACAATGCGCATCCGGCATTCTCCAAAATGTTTGTTGAAACAGAGTATGTTGCCGAACTGGAAACATTGATCGCGACGCGGCGCAAGCGTTCTCCTTCAGAACAGGAAATCTGGACGGCGCAGTTTCTGGTTTGCGATGGTTTGAAGGTTGGCGAACTCGAATACGAGACTGACCGCGCCAGCTTCATCGGTATCGGCAACACGCGGCGCAACCCGCAGGCGTTCATGTCCGGCCAAGCACTGACAAAGACCGTGGGCGCTGTGCTGGACCCGATCTTTGCATTCAAGTTGCGGCTGCGCATTCCGGCTGGCAGGCAAGTCAAATGCACACTGTGGATGGTCGCCGCCGCTTCGCGCGAGGCGGTGCTTGATCTTGTTGACCGGCATCGGCAGGAGGCCGCCTATGAGCGGGCGCTGACATTGGCGTGGACGCAGGCGCAAATCCAGCTGCGCCATTTGTCGATCAATCATGAAGAAGCACATCTGTTTCAAACACTTGCGGGCCACTTGATCCACCCGAACGCCGCGCTTCGGCCATCATCGAAGTTCCTGCAAGACAATATCGGACCACAGTCGGCGCTTTGGCCGCACAGCATTTCCGGCGACAGGCCGATCCTTTTGGTGCGGATCGACGACATCGAACATATTGACTTGGTGCACGAAGTTCTGCGTGCTTTTGAATATTGGAAAACCAAGCGGCTGGCGGTGGATGTCATCATTCTCAATGACCGCATGTCTTCGTATACGCAGGATTTGCAGGTCGCCATCGAGGCGCTGGTGCGCAAGAGCACGACACCAAAGGTGGACGGATCGAATGCGGGAGCCGGCGATGTGTTCACGCTGCGCGCCGACCTTTTGCCGCCGGACAGCCAGCGCATTCTGCCTGCGGTGGCACGCGCGGTGCTGATCGCCCGGCGCGGTGATCTGGCCAGTCAATTGAGCCGGATCATCGATGCGCCAGAGCCAATGTCGGTTCCAGTCACGGCAATCCTGCCGCTGCGGCGGTCCATTGCACTGGCGAGCAGAGAGCCGAAAAGCGGAGAATTCCACAATGGCATCGGAAGCTTTGCCGACGAAGGGCGTGAGTATGTTGTGCAAATCAGCAATGACCGGCAGCCGCCCGCTCCGTGGGTGAATGTGATTGCCAACAAAACATTCGGATTTCAGTGTTCGGCAGACGGCGGCGGTTATACCTGGTTCGGCAACAGCCGCGAAAACCAGCTGACACACTGGACGAATGACCCTGTCAGCAATCCTGTCAGCGAGGCGATCTTTGTCAGGAACGATGCGGACGGAAGCCTGATCTCGCCGACACTCAAGCCGCTGAACTCCTCAGATGGCACGCACAGGGCGCGGCACGGGTTTGGCTATTCGATCTTCGAGCGCGAGACGGACGATCTCAAGCTTGAGCTGTTGCAGACCGTGCCGCTTGAAGGCTCAGTCAAGATTTCGCGCCTCAAGCTGACAAATCAAACCCCGGCAACACTGCGCCTCACCGTCACATTCTATGCTGATATGGTTCTGGGTCCGCCGCGCACAGCCTCTGCTCCGTTCATCACCACGGCC
>JANMQE010000823.1:0-1797 GCA_031370195.1 Phyllobacteriaceae bacterium | reverse complement strand
GAACCCGTTTTGGCGGCCTGCGCCGTAATTTACACCCCCGCTTGCCTTTTCCCCGCCAACCCCCTATACGCCGCCTCATTCCACACGCAGGGATCGGTTCGTTCAGGGAGAAATCCTGACCGCGCCACCGGTGACAGCTTGATGTCTGCCCCTGCGGAGGTTCAACCGGAAAGGAACTATCAAATGGCGCTGCCAGATTTCAGCATGCGTCAGCTTTTGGAAGCTGGCGTTCACTTTGGTCACCAGACCCACCGTTGGAACCCGAAGATGTCGACGTACATCTTTGGCACCCGCAACAACATCCACATCATGGACCTCGCCCAGACCGTGCCGATGCTGCATTCGGCTCTGAAGGCGATTTCTGATGTCGTGTCCAAGGGCGGCCGCGTGCTGTTCGTTGGCACCAAGCGTCAGGCTTCGGAAATTATTGCCGAAGCGGCAAAGAATTCCGCCCAGTATTACGTCAATGCCCGCTGGCTCGGCGGCATGATGACAAACTGGAAGACCATTTCCAACTCGATCCAGCGTCTGCGCAAGCTTGACGAGTTGCTGGCCGGCGAAGGCCAGGGCTTCACCAAAAAGGAACTCTTGAACCTTCAGCGCGAGCGCGAGAAGCTCGACCGCGCGCTTGGCGGCATCAAGGACATGGGTTCGACCCCGAACATCATGTTCATCATCGACACCAACAAGGAAGCCAACGCGATTGAAGAGGCCAAGCGCCTCGGCATTCCGGTTGTCGCCGTGATCGATTCGAACTGCGACCCCGACAAGATCGACTATCCGATCCCGGGCAACGACGATTCCTCGCGCGCCATCGCTCTTTATTGCGAGCTGATCTCCAAGGCCTGCATCGACGGCATTGCCCGTCAGCAGGGCTCGATGGGCGTTGACGTCGGCGCGATGGAAGATGCTCCGGTTGAGCTGGCGATTGAAGCCGCTCCGGAAGCCGCTCCCGAGGCTTGATTAAGCTCTTGCGGGGCCGCGCACTGTCGCAGCGGCTCCGCGCTTTCATACAAATGAATTGATTTGCCGGGCACATGAGTGCCCGAAGGCGCATCTGGATCAAGGTGCGGCCTGTTCGTGGAAAGGTCAGAACAATGGCAATGATTACCGCCGCAATGGTCAAGGAACTGCGCGAAATCTCCGGCGCAGGCATGATGGATTGCAAGAACGCATTGACGGAAAACGACGGCAACATGGAAGCCGCTGTTGACTGGCTGCGCGCCAAGGGCATCACCAAGGCTGAAAAGAAATCCGGCCGCACAGCCGCCGAGGGCCTCATTGGCATCGCATCTGCAAGCCACAAGGCCGTGGTCGTGGAAGTCAACTGCGAGACAGACTTTGCCGCGCGCAACGACACGTTTCAGGACATTGTCCGCAATGTCGCCAACGTGGCTCTGCCGACTGATGGATCGACTGAGGCCGTCGCCAATGCGCCGTATCCGGGCACCGGCAAGTCAGTGGCTGAAACGATCAAGGACGCCGTCGGCACCATCGGTGAAAACATGTCGTTCCGCCGTTCGGCCATGCTGTCGGTGACAGATGGCGTTGTTGCCACTTACGTCCACAATGCCGTGGTCAATGACGTTCTCGGCAAGATGGGTGTGCTCGTGGCAATCGAGACCATCGGCGGCCACGACGAGGCGCGCAAATTTGCCCGTCAGGTTGCCATGCACGTTGCTGCGACCAACCCGCTCGCGCTGTCCGCTGATCAGGTTGATCCGGCGGCAGTTGAGCGTGAACGCGCGATTTTCACCGAACAGGCCCGCGAATCAGGCAAGCCGGACGCGATCATCG
>JANMQE010000822.1:0-8811 GCA_031370195.1 Phyllobacteriaceae bacterium | reverse complement strand
GTCGGCTTCTTGGTGAACTCCGGCAGCCGCGCCCGGTTGCCGGACAGGGCCGGCTTCTCGTTGGCAAACACCACCTCCAACTCACCATCCGCCGCAATCGCACGGACAGTGACCTTCATAGCCACGCGCAAGGGATCGAGGTCGAGGAGACCCCGGGATTTTTCGCGGGATGGGGAGGTTGGGGGCATGGTAGCTATGGAGCTCCATCGATGGAGATTGGCCGTCTTCTCACCGCATCTCCTGCGGGGAAAAGATGCCGACAGGCAGATGAGGGGCGTGACGGATGGGCAATTGCGGAATATTCCAGCTGACGAGAACGCAAACTTTTAGGAGAGGATTGCATCGGTGCCCCCCTCATCTGCCTGTCGGCATCTTCTCCCCATGGAAAACATGGGGAGAAGACAGACAATCGCGAAGCGGAATTGCCCATCACCCTTACGCCAGCACCACATTCGTGTGTGATTCCGGCAGGTCCTGTCCGAATGCGCGCTGGTAAAACTCGGCCACGATGTTGCGCTCGAGTTCGTCGCATTTGTTCAAGAACGTCAGCCGGAAGGCCATGCCGATGTCTTTGAAAATTTCGGCATTCTCGGACCATGTTATCACCGTGCGCGGTGACATGACGGTCGACAAATCGCCATTGATGAAAGCCTGACGGGTCATATCAGCAACGCGGACCATTTTGTTGATGATGTCGCGGCCTTCCTTGTTCTGGTAGTGCTTGGACTTGGCCAGAACGATGGCCGCCTCATTGTCGTGCGGCAGATAGTTGAGCGTGGTGACAATCGACCAGCGGTCCATCTGCGCCTGATTGATCTGCTGCGTGCCGTGATAAAGACCGGTGGTGTCACCAAGGCCGACGGTGTTGGCAGTGGCAAACAGGCGGAATGCCGGGTGCGGGCGGATGACGCGGGCTTGGTCCAAGAGCGTCAGGCGTCCGGAGGATTCGAGTACACGCTGGATGACGAACATCACGTCCGGACGGCCCGCGTCATATTCGTCAAAGCACAGCGCTACATTGTTCTGGTAGGCCCATGGCAGGATGCCATCGCGAAATTCAGTAACTTGCATGCCGTCCTTGACAACGATGGCGTCCTTGCCGATCAGGTCAATACGCGAGACGTGGCTGTCGAGGTTGACACGCACACACGGCCAGTTGAGGCGGGCTGCAACTTGCTCGATATGCGTTGATTTGCCTGTGCCATGATAGCCGGAAACCATGACGCGGCGGTTGAAGGCGAAGCCCGCCAGAATTGCCAGCGTCGTCTGCCGGTCGAACAGATAGTCGGGATCAATGTCCGGCACTTGTCCCATGCTTTTCGAATAGGCCGGAACTTCCATATCGCTTTCAATGGCGAAAAGCTTGCGGACACTCACCTTCGTATCGGGCAGCGCAGCGATATCGGGTTCAACCTTGTTCATCATGCCTCCGTGACGGCGCAGTGCGCGCCGTTGAACTTTGAAATTCGTCTTAAATCATCAACCTAGAAGTGGAAACCGGATTTGCAACGCCAATTGGCCGCAGGGCCATGAAATCCGCTTATGAGCGGATCAACGCAGATTGATGACTCAGCCCATTCCTGACTGTTTTAACAGCTTGTAGGCTTGGATTACCGCCTGCAGCCGGTCTTCGGTGCTGCGGTCGCCGCCGTTGGTGTCGGGGTGATGCTGCTTCAGGAGTTCCTTGTAGCGGATGCGCACAGCCTCTTTTGTCGCCTTGTAGTCAAGACCAAGTGTATCCAGCGCTTTGGCTTCAAGCGGCTTGGTTTTCTTCGACACAGGTGCGTAGCCGGTGAACGGCGTTGACGCATCGCGGGTCTTGCCGCGCGGGGCGGAACGGCCCCAGCGGGCTTTCAGCGGATCGGTGGTTTCCTTGGCAGCGGCATTGACGCCAGCCTTCCATGTCGGGCGGTGGCCGGTGACGGCCTCGCGCTGATAGCGGGCGATCTCATTGTCAGTCAGGCCGGAGAAATAATTGAAACCCTTGTTGTACTCGCGCACGTGATTGACGCAGAAGTGGAAATATTCCCCCTCCTTCATCCGCCCGACAGGTGCCTTGTGCGTGCCGGGCTTGTCACAGCCATCCCACTGGCACGCGGGCGCAGTCGGCTTGGGCTCAGCCTCCGCCTTGCGCCGCGTTCTGATGCCGTCAAATAGTTTTGAATTCAAATCCATCGAATCACACTTGCTGTATGGGCAATTTTGCCAAATTGAATTGACTCGGCAAAGCCTCCCGTCATACCCGCTTTGGCGCAGAAGAAAAGGCCTCGTCATGACAAGACATGAAACCGCATTGAAATTGCTCAATGATTCCTTTCAGCCGGAGCGGCTGGAGATCGTCAATGAGAGCCATTTGCACGCCGGTCATCATCATGGCGATGGCCGCCCGTTCGACGGAACCGGCGAAACGCATTTCCGTGTGCGCATTATCTCGGCAGCGTTCGCCGGAAAATCAAGGCTGGACCGTCACAGGGCGATCAACTCCACGCTTGCGCCGGTGCTCGACGACGGGCTGCATGCGCTGGCAGTCGAGGCGTCCGCGCCAGGTGAGCCTGTGCGGTGGTGATTACCGGAGCGACGCGAGATAGCCCGCAATCGCGGCGCTGATGCCGGCTTCATCCGTGCCGATCTGCCGGTTGATTTCCCGATGCTTGTAGGCACGCCCGTCAAATGTGCTCACTGTCACGCCGCCACGCTTCAGCCGTTCAGCGAAATCCAACGACAATTCGCGGCTTAGCCGCATGTCTGAATAACAGACAAGCACTGGCGGCATGGGATGCTGGCCAATGTGATAGGCTGGCGAGAGTGCATCCCAGCGGTCACCTTTGCCGAACAGATAGCCATAGTGGCGTGGCAGATGACCGCCGTTCAGCACGGCGAATTTGGCGATGTCGTACATCTGGATGTCGTTGCAGATGAGGCCTTGAAGGCCCGGCAACTGGCCGGACAGTGCTGCGAGCGCGGCAAGATGGCTGCCCGCCGAGTGACCCATCATCACAATCCGGCCGGGATCGCCGCCATACGTGGATATATGTGTGCGGACCCACGCATAGGCCGCCGCGACATCGTCTCGTTGCCGGTCTGGTTTGGTGAACGGGCCAAGACGATAGTCGATCGAAACAAACAGAACGCCAAGTCTGCCGAAAAACGCCGGCTTTGCGTCAACATCGCTGCGCCGCCCGGTCTGCCACGCACCACCGTGAACGTAAACGAGAACCGGTAACGGGGAGTTGGCTCGAGAGTGATAAATGTCAAGTTTGGACGGACCGTAGTCCACGCTCACCAATCCCGGTTTGGCGGCAGCAGTCTCCGGATGTGCAAGCGCCATTGTGGCTACGGCCAAGAACTTGCGGCGATTGATCAAGCTTGCTCCACGGATTTATAGTCTATCTATCACCCAAGCGCAGAATCAAGAAACGCCATCGTCGCAGCGGTGTAGCCTCCGGTTTCCGCTCCAAAACCTTTGTTGATGGCAGCATGCGAATAGGCCGAACCGTCGAACACCTCTGCGCGTGTTCCCGCCGCCTTCAATTTGGCGGCGAACTCAAGGGCTGACTGTTTGTGTCCCTTCACCCTCGAGTACGCGATCAAGACCGGCGGATGTCTGCGCGTACCGACGTAAGTCGCAGGAGAGAGCGCCTTCCATTGCGACGGATCGGTGAACGCCTGCTTGTGCACATTGCGCAGCGCGCCGCGTTCGGCCTGTTTGGCAATGTCGTAGACATCTACATCGCACAGCACCAACGCTTTGACACCCGGCAATCCCCCGCGCATGCCAGTAAGCGCTGTAAGATGACATCCGGCGGAATGGCCAGATACCGCAATGCGCGCCGGATCACCGCCATATTGTGCGATAGTGGCGCGAACAAAGGCGTAAGCCTTTTCGACATCCGTCGCCTGCGTCGCAACTTCGGCTTCAGGGAGCAGGCGATAATCAATCGAGACAAAGACATAGCCGTTCCGGACGAACCAATCAGGCTTGGATTGGACATGTTTGCGGTTGCCATTGCGCCACCCGCCGCCATGGACATGGATGAAAACAGGCAGATTTGTTCCACCCTCCGGGGCGTAAATGTCGAGTAGCGCCGGACCATAATCCAGAGTGACAGGCTTGGCGGCACGTCCGGGCTGCGCCTGCTTTTCAGCCTTGCGCGCCTGAATACGCTCACGCAGACCCGCGTGTGCGGTAGTCGGCAGCAGGCTTGCAAAGAATGCGGCGGTGACGAAACTGCGGCGGTTGAGCATGTGCGGCTCCTTTGGACATGAACGAAGGATCTGCCAACTTGCCCGATGAAACCAGTTAAATTTCTGTCATGAATTTCACATGGTTAAACAGTCGTTTCTTGAACCAGAAACGATTCCACCGCTGACGGCGGCACATCCTTGGCAATAAATGACTGGCCGACGCCGCGCGTCAGGATGAAGGTCAGCGCGCCGCGCGAGACTTTTTTGTCCTGTCCGATAAAGCGCATCAGTGTGGCGGCATTGGGCTTTTCGCCGGGCATGTCGGATATCCGGGTCGGTAGACCGACAGCTTTGAGGTGCACCTCCACGCGGCGGGCATCATCCGGGCTTGCCAAATTCACGTGGGCGGAAAAGCGGTGCGCCAGCGCCATGCCGATGGCTACGCCCTCGCCATGCACCAGCCGCGCCGAATCATAAGCCACGAAGCCTTCTAGCGCATGGCCGAATGTGTGGCCAAGGTTCAACAGCGCCCGGTCGCCCGTCTCGTGCTCATCGCGCGCGACAACCCCAGCCTTCGCGCGGCAGGAGACGGCAATGGCTTCTGTGCGAGCTGGGCCGCCGGAAAACACATCGCGCCAATTCTTTTCCAGCCAGGCAAAAAAGTCCGGCTGGTCGATCAACCCATATTTGGCAACCTCGGCATACCCGGCACGGAACTCGCGCTTCGACAATGTGTCGAGCACCCCTGTATCAGCCAACACCAATTGCGGCTGATGGAAGACACCGACAAGGTTTTTGCCCTCTTGCATGTTGATGCCTGTCTTGCCGCCGACAGACGAATCGACCTGAGCCAGCAAAGATGTCGGAATTTGCACGAACGGCATGCCGCGCCGAACAATGCCTGCGGCAAAGCCCGTCAAATCTCCCACAACGCCGCCACCGAAAGCAATCAGCACGTCGCG
This sequence comes from Phyllobacteriaceae bacterium, assembly GCA_031370195.1. Classification (GTDB taxonomy): domain Bacteria; phylum Pseudomonadota; class Alphaproteobacteria; order Rhizobiales; family Rhizobiaceae; genus JANMEX01. The sequence continues at coordinate 3,664 of JANMQE010000822.1, read as the reverse complement.
GCGCTCCAGCTTGGCCTGCAGCGTCTCGCGCACCACCTGCTCCAGCACGGCAAAGCTCTTGGACTTCTCGCCAGAAGGAATGGTGACCGGCGTTGAGTGAACCCCTGCGGCAGCAAGCGAGGCTTGCAGCCGGTCAAGGTGCAGCGGGCCAACTGTATCATCCGTGACGATGGCGGCACGGGCATCCGGAAACCGCGCGGCAATCTCTGCACCGGCGTTGTCAATCAGCCCCGTCCCGATCAGAATGTTATAGGACCGGTCAGGCAGCAAAACGGGAACGACTATAGGCTCGCTCATGTTGACGCAGCACTTTCTGCAATCTTGCTTTCCTTCGTCAAGGCATACAGCGCATCGACCACTTCCCCCGCCATGATATCCTTCTTCTCGTCGCGCGAGATAATGGTCGCTTCCGACAGGGCGTAGACCGGATAGCGCTTGTCCATCAGGTCTTGCATGGTCGCGCGCGGATCAGCGGTCTTCAGCAGTGGCCGGTTGGACTTTCGTCCGACCCGCTCCATCAAGACATCGATATCCGCTTTCAGCCAAACCGAAATCCCTGCACGCGAGATCGCCTTGCGGGTCTGCTCATTCATGAATGCACCGCCGCCAGTCGCAAGCACCTTGGGGCCGGTGCGCAAAATCCGGCGGATGACACGCCGTTCAAGATCACGGAACTCAGCCTCGCCATAGCGCTCGAACAGCTCGGGAATGGTCATGCGCGAAACTGCCTCGATCTCGGTATCAGCGTCTATGAAGTTGATGCCAAGCATTTGCGCAACACGCTTGCCGATGGTTGATTTGCCCGCGCCCATCAGCCCGACAAGCACAATCGAGCGCTTGCCAAGCATCGCCTTGACCGCGCCGGCTTCCGGCCTGATGGCAGTGTCCTCACTCATGTCCCGTCCGCAAAGAGGCTCAATCTGCACTGTATCGACAGGAAAAATAACTGCCCGTCAAGCACTGGCTGGTCGTGAGCCCTCAGCCTTCGCTTGCCAAGGCGCGGACATGGCGCGATAAGCAGCCGACCGGAAAAGGCCCGCAAATCACATGCCCACACTGACGCGACTGATCTCCATTCTCGCGCTTCTCGCCGGACTTGTTTGGACCGGGATATTTGCGCTGGCAACGCTTGTCGAACCAAAGCAGGCAGAAATGACGATCCGGATCCCGACAACCAAAATCAATCCGCAAGCCCCGGACCAAGCGCCGGACCAACCCCCGGAAAATGGGAGTTGATCCATGCGAGACGGTGTATTGATCGAGAACTTTCTAGAGATGATGAGCGCCGAACGTGGTGCGGCAATCAACACTGTCGATGCGTACAGGCGCGATCTGGATGATACGGCAGAGTTCTTGGGCTCACGTGGTGTCAAGCTGCTGGGCGCTGGTGTTGAGGATATTCGTGCAGCAATGGCGGACCTTTCCAAGCGCGACTTTGCGGTCACATCGCAGGCGCGGCACCTGTCTTCACTGCGTCAGTTTTACCGGTTTCTCTACGGCGAAGGCCATCGCAGCGACGATCCGACGGCGATTATTGACGGCCCCAAGCGTCTGCGCCCGCTGCCAAAGACGCTGGATATCGACGCAGTCTCAAAGATGCTGGACCTTGCCGAAGACGATGCAAAGGCCGAAGCCCCGACAGCCTCGGCAGCCAAACGGCTGCATGCGATGGTCGAAACGCTGTATGCAACGGGGCTGCGTGTCTCCGAACTCGTTGCACTGCCTGTCACTGCGGCGCGGGCAGACCGGGAATATGTGCTTTTGAAGGGCAAGGGTGGCAAGGAGAGGATCGTGCCGCTGTCGGGAAAATCCAAAACCGCGCTCGCCAAATGGATCACTTCGCGCAATCTTGCCCCTGCTCAAGAGGCAAGCCCATGGCTGTTTCCGGCAAAATCCGAAACGGGGCATGTCGCACGACAGGTATTCGCCCGCGAGCTGAAGCGATTGGGCGCGCGCTCAGGCATCTCCGCTGCTTTTTTGTCGCCGCACGTCATGCGCCATGCCTTTGCCAGCCATTTGCTGCAAAATGGCGCAGATTTGCGTGTTGTACAGGAATTGCTTGGCCATGCCGACATTTCCACAACACAAATTTATACCCATGTTTTGTCCGAAAAGCTGCAACGGCTTGTGGAAGACCACCATCCGCTGGCTGATTCCGCGCCGAAGACTTGAAAGCACATTGCGGCAGTGCCAACTTCCTGATTGAGTTCAATCGCCAGCGAGATTAAGACAGGCCGCTCCCGACCGCACGCCGGACGGGCACTTTCGCCCGCATCAGTCAGGGAAACCCAACGGTCCATGTACAATTATCTCGACTTTGAAAAGCCGGTTGCCGACCTTGAAGGCAAAATTCTGGAACTGAAAAAGGGACAGGATGCGTCCGGTTCCGTTGATGTGAGCGAGGAAATCGCCCGGCTCGAAAAGCGCTCGAATGATGCGCTGAAAGAGCTCTATCGCAAGTTGACCCCATGGCAGAAGGCACAGGTCGCCCGCCATCCGGATCGGCCCCATTGCCTTGACTATATGAGCGGCCTGTTAACCGAGTTCACTCCGCTTGCCGGTGACCGCAAATTTGCCGATGATGCCGCAATCATTTGTGGTCTCGCGCGCTTTCAGGGGCAGCCGGTTGCCGTGATCGGACAGGAGAAAGGCTCAGACACCAAGACCCGCCTCAAGCACAATTTCGGCATGGCCATGCCTGAGGGCTACCGCAAGGCCGTGCGCATCATGGAGCTCGCGGACCGCTACGGAATTCCTGTGATCACACTGGTTGATACGGCGGGTGCCTACCCCGGCATCAGCGCCGAGGAGCGTGGCCAAGCCGAGGCAATTGCCCGCTCCACAGAAGCCTGTCTCAATCTCAAAGTGCCGCTGGTCTCGGTGATTATCGGCGAAGGCGGATCAGGCGGCGCGATTGCCATCGCCACAGCGAACCGTGTCTACATGCTTGAACACGCGATCTATTCCGTGATTTCACCGGAAGGCGCGGCGTCGATCCTCTGGCATGACTCATCGCGCGCCAAAGACGCCGCGACGAACATGAAAATCACCGCCGAAGACCTGATCGCGCTGAAGATCATCGACGGGATCATTGGCGAACCGGTCGGCGGCGCACACCGGCACAAGGACGAGGCTATTGCCACCACCGGCAACGTCATCTCGGCAGCGCTGACGGAGCTTGGTCAGCCCGGCCGCGACCTGCGCAACGAACGGCGCGAAAAGTTTCTGGCTATTGGCCGTTTGGTCTGATCACGATTTTGTCGATTTCCATGCCATGTGTCTGTCTGGTAAGGCTTTTGTAACCTTAACACGCCAACGCTTTCGCCATCTTTCTGCAAGAATTGGGACATAACGACGCCGCATGAGAATAATGCTTTCCATCGCCGCCATTCTGTTCGGCCTGTTCACCCTGTCCGGCTGCCAAGGATCGATCGACGATCTGTCGCCCAAGGCCACCCGCGAACTGCCTGCCAGCATTGTTCAGAAGATGAAGGCCAAGGGCATGAGGAAAAACGCCCCGGTCTATTTCCGGCTGTTCAAGGACGAGCATGTTGTCGAAGTCTGGAAACAGAAGGACAATGGCAAGTTCGACATGGTGCAGAACTACAACATCTGCGCCTGGTCCGGCACGCTCGGTGCCAAGTACAAGCAGGGCGACCGGCAG
>JANMQE010000820.1:0-5481 GCA_031370195.1 Phyllobacteriaceae bacterium | reverse complement strand
ACCGGCAGAGATCAAGAAATTGGCTCTCATTATGGAGTCCAACTCCCGACCAGGTCTTCGCCAGCAAGGATCGTCAGACCAACTGCAGGAGGTCGAAGACAAATTGAGTATCTTGCTTGGCAACAAAGGCTACACACTTGTATCGCGAACCGACTTGCAAACGGTGATGCAGGAAAAACAATTCCAAGCCTCTGGGCTGACTGAAGAAAACGTAACTTCATTTGGAAAGCTCCTCAATGTGCCAGCTGTATTGGTCGTCCGAATCACCGATTCAGGACCATCAGGGCCACCCGTGGGGCAACGAAATCAGGGAGCCGTCATCGCTGCCATCGGCGCGAGACTTGTGAGCGTTGAGACAGGTGAGGTGCTATGGTGTCGAACTTATATCGAAGCCAAGCAAACCTCCAGCAAACTGGATCAATCTCAGGTTTTGACCCAAGTCACCAAAAAAGTTGGGGACCTATTTCCAAGCCGCAAATGACGACACGTTGATCCGCATCTCCGAGGCGGACATGCCAGCGCCTCAGAAAACGGCAGCTACACCAACTCGTTCATCATCGTTTCATCACAAAAGAATGCGTCCACAAACAGCGATTTCTTTTTGGTTTGGTCGGTGGTCTCCTGTTGGACCATCATCATCGGAGTAAGAGGATTTTGGTTGATCCGATTGACCAACACCAAGACATCCAGCAATGAAATGAGCCCGTCTAGATTGACGTCCAATTTTGAGTTGGTGGAATTGGCCATTAGGCTTGCGCCAGAAGTGAGCAATTCCTCCTCACGGTTGATTCGATTGATCACAATCAGAGAATCCAGCGGCGTCACCAAGCCATCGGCATTGACGTCGAAATCAAACGACTTTTCAACTGTCGTCGCTACTCGGATCGGCATTTGGAGCGAACCGGCCGTGATGTTCTCGACTGGAATGACAGTGTCGATACCGTACAAAGTCATCTCATTGCCGGGTACGGTGCTGGGTGTGGCAGTCATCGACAGGACGGCATCTTCGGTTGCGCGAAGCTTAAATCGAACCACGGATTGCTCACCGCAACCATGTGGCTTTGGGGAGTTACTGAAGCCGCCCAGTTGTTTCCATCCTTCTTCAGTCTTCTCACCCAAAAGCCTATTGGTGAAGTCGCCTAAAGGCTCGGATTCGCCTACGATCTCAAATGACTTGGTGTCGAAAGAGAGATCGACGTAGGCGGAATAAACACCTTGACCATCTGGCCGTCCATCCTGAACTAGCACTTCGACCCAAAACTCTTCCCATTTGCTGGTACTGGTCACTTGGTTATTTTGATCATCAACCGCTTTCAAGATAATCGTTGCCGATCCTTGTTGACTAACCTCGCCTTTATGGCGCTCTCCGTAAACCGAGACCATGGTTTCGAATTTTGCCCCGTCGGTGGTCGTTACTTCGTAGGAAAACGAGTCCCACCAATTCCATTCGTCTTTACTTAGATCGGCTGGATCCGTGTATTCTAATCGCTGGTCCGGCAGGATACGTACACTACCTCGAAGCGGATTTCCCTTGATCGCGGTAATCGTGTATTCGAACGATGGCGAGTCGTTGGCGAGAACATCGAAGATGGCTATGGCGGAACCATCCGTATGATACACGTAGTCCGGTTGAAGCGGATTCGAGAGGAGGATCCGATCAAGGACTTGAGTTGGTTCTTGTATCGAATACGTCATCATGGACAAGTTCGATAATGCAATCAGGGTATCGCCCATCACTATGGCTCGCCCCAAGCCTGAACCATCGCCCACTTCAGCCCGAAATGCCACTGGGTCTGCGGCGTCCAGGTCGATCGAAAGCACGACGACGTCCGAAACAGGTTGAATCGGAAGCACCCTTTGGTCCCAAAAGATCGTGTCAATATTCGCCGCCCACAACCAGTTTGGCGGAAAGCCTTGGCTTTCCGATTGCGGGATGGTCAACGTCTTCGACTCAGGATCGAAATGGATGTCGAGGGCATTGACCGCCCCCCAGAGGTTCGGCTGGATCGGTTTGGTACCTTGCCAAACATCGAGCGTTTTGGGTGCAGCAAGGTCCGCGACTTCGTACAGCGAAACCTGAACGTACCACGAGGAGTTCTCCTCAAACAGTCCGACGCCGATCAAGTGGTCGGCGTCAACCCAGTGAACGTAGTTGGTGATCCCCGGTATCACCATGTCGCTGAGTTCCTTCGGATGCGCTGGATCTGAAAGATCGATTCCATGCAGCGGATCGGACGGTCGAATCAGAGTGACTGGATTGATGAAGCCAGTCGTGATCACAGCTCGCGGACCATCAAACTCAACTCCGTAGGCTTGATCGCCCGGCGAGATATCCAGCAATTCTCCTACGGTTTGCAGTGTTCCATCAACGAACTGCAACACAAAGAGATTGGCCGAGTTGCGAAGCCGACCGCCACTATTGGAGCCGTCCTCGTTTGTTACGACTCGCAATTTGTCTTCAAACTCATCCAGGAATCGCGAGTCGCGGATCGTTCCCTTGACATCTCCAACAGCATCAGCCGTTAATTTCTCGTCGCTATCCTGCAAATCAAGATGCACGATTCGCGTTGTGTTGTCGATTGGGTTAGAAGTCAGATAGATACTGTTCTCAGTAACGTACGTGTTTCCGGTCCATCCGCCAAGAATCGACTCGGACGCTCCTAACTTGGGTGTATCGGATCCCAAGTCAATGGTAATTACGGAAGTAACGTCACCGCCACCAGCGAAGGCGATATCTCTCCAGTCGCCAACCAAACCTTTCGAAACGGATTTTCCATCCTTACCAATCAGCTCATAGTTGGGCAGAATCGAGTCTAAGAGGATGGGCTGAATGCGTGCGAGGTACTCTGCCTTGGTTTCATATCTCGACAGCAATGCTTGACCAGCCGTGGTTTCCGAGGCGGACCGAACCACATCCTTCCAAGATTCTCCAATCATCGCAAGGCTGGGATTCCTCAGCCGAATCAGTTCAGCGACCAACTCGACCAAGGATTCTTCGTCAGAATCGGCACTGCAAATGCGACTTTTTGCTGAATCTTTCGATTTTGATTGTCCCTGACCGAACCGTATCGTGCTCGAAAATCGCGATTTGCTGGTATTGGCAATGAGCTCATCATAGGACTGATTGCGATGCTTCCTACGTCCGAACATCTCCGTTCGAATAAGAGTTCCTGTTTTCGTGAAGGGTTCTCGATAGCGTAAGTGACTGACAATCGTCGGATACCGCGGCTTACGCCGTGCGGCGAACCTTTGCAATAAAAAAGGGGGCAGTTGCCTGCCCCCTTTTTACATCATGCGATCATGAACTAAAGCAAGTCGACAACGACTTCGTTGGAGCGAGAGCTGAATCGGTCTCGATTCCTACCCTGCAATTGCACGAAGTACCAATCCACGCCGCCCGAACCGGACAGGCTGTCCTCTTCGTTGTCGTCAAAAACGGTCGACGTGTTGAGGCGGCTTTGCAAATTGCTAATTCGCGATTGATAGGATCGGTTGGAATCCCACTCGTCCATAATTTGGCAAAGGGCTACAACATTATTGTCATGGACGGTGGTTCCCCCGATAAGGATATCGCCATCACCCTTTCCACGGATCTCGTCGTTGCCCAATCCGCCTATCAGGATGTCCCGTGCGTTGCCCCCTTCCAGTTCGTCATCGCCGGCACCACCGACCAGCACCGTGCGGCCGTTGCCAGCCTCGATTTCGTCATCCCCGTCGCCGCCGAAGAGCATTGCTGGGGTAGTAACCGATGACCCCACCTCAATCTCATCGTCTCCAGCTTGGCCAAAGACAATGATGTTGGTGAAAACATTGGAATAGTAGGAGGTAGAACCATTGATCTTGACTCGAAGCTGACTGCCTTGTCGATCGATTTCGATTTCATCGCTGCCAGTGGTTCCACCCACGACCAATGCCGTGCCATTGGCGTTGCACGGATCGACTTGAACGCCGATGGCAGTAATCGCGACGCTGCGAGAAACCGCGGTGCTAGCCGCGTTTTGTTGATCGGTGGCAACCACACGTACATTGAATGTGCCGGACGCAGCGAACGTGTGCTTAACGGTTACGCCATTTCCGTTGTTCGCGGTACGCGGAATAATCGTATCGGGGGTACCATCTCCCCACTGGATCCTGTACACGAATCCAGCTGCTCTGTCGGCCGCAGAATCGTTGGCGGAAACCGTAAAGGAGAGTTCCTGACCGCGAACACCTGCTGTCGGTGCCGTCAAGGCAGCGGTCGGTGGCGTGTTGGCAGAGACATCCGTGTTTCCATTGATTGTGACGATAATAACCCTCGTCGCTGTGCCGTCGCTAGACTTGACCGTTAGCGTATCTTGCACAACTTGACCAGTCACCAATGCATTGGTGTCTGGATCTGCGTTGTCCAGCGTATACACCCAAACGCCAGTCGTCGTATTGAACGTGAAAGAACCATACGTACCCGCTAACCCGCTCGGTGTTTGGAAGGTCTTCGGCGAATCAACATCGGCTACATCGAGATCCCCGCTAGCCGTCGTGGTCGCAGCATCTTCTGTCACCGAACCAGTCGCAGTGCCAGTAATGGCCGCAGCATCATTGGCACCGGTTACGGTTACGGTGATTGTCCTTGTCGCCGTTCCGTCGTTCGACGTAACTGTAACCGTGTCCTGCGCGGTTTGACCCGCAGCCAAAGCGTTGGTGTCAGGGTCTGCATTGTTGAGTGTGTACAACCAAGCGCCATTCTCCGTATTGAACGTGAACGAACCATACGTACCTGTCAAACCGCTCGGAGTTTGGAAGGTCTGCGGCGAATCAACGTCGGTTACATCGAGATCACCGGTAGCCGTGGTGATCGCAGCATCTTCTGTCACCGAACCTACCCCATTTCCGCTAATGGTTGCGGCATCGTTAGCACCGGTGATCGTGACGTCGATCACCATCGTAGCAGTGCCGTCGAGCGACGTAACCGTAAGCGTGTCGTGAACGATTTGACCGCCACTTAACGCATTCGTCGCGGGGAGGTTATTGTCCAATACATACGTCCAAGCACCTGTCGCTAGCGCAAACGTGAACGAACCATACGTGCCAGGTATGCTTGTTGAAGGCAAGCCGCTTTGGAATGCAGCTTCGCCGCTGTCGACATCGACGACAGTAAGCGTCCCCAATGCGGATCCACCTGTTGAAGAATCTTCGGTGACCGCGCCGGTGGATGTTCCAGTGATCGTCGCAAAGTCGTTGACCCCGGTGATGGTGATCGTGACGGTTGCCAGAGCGGTTCGGCTTCCATCGCTAGTTTTATAGCCGAAGGAATCGGTGGCCGTTTGGCCAGTACGAAGGGAATCGAAGGCCGTTCTGTGGTCATAGGTGTAGCTCCCATCGGCATTCAACAAGACCGTTGCACCCGACGCCAATGTGGTGAGAACTCCGACGTTGGCGCCGACACCGTTGACCTCGGTCACGGTCAAGGTGGCACCGGTGTAAGTGTCATTTGCTAAAACCCCA
>JANMQE010000819.1:0-3212 GCA_031370195.1 Phyllobacteriaceae bacterium | reverse complement strand
CGTCGACGATGACCTCAAGAACACCATCGAAAAAAGCATCGCTGCGGCTCCCGAGGACCGGAAATATTCCACCTATGTTGAAAATTGGATCAGCTATGTGCTGACCACCGGTGGCAACTGGGCTGGCTCTATCAACACGTTCAAGCTGACCATCGACAAGGGCGCGCCGGGCAATCTGGTGTCGTTCTGCGGGACGAACGTGAAAAAAACCGGGCCAACAACTTTCGAGATGGTGGCGGAGGAATTCTGGCCTGAGCGCGATCTTGAGATACTTTTGCTGAAGAAGCCGCTGGGTGATTTGTGATGGCGGCAGGCCAGCCGACGCTGACCCTCGTCGTTGCAGTCGCCGAGAACGGCGTAATTGGCGCCAAGGGTGGGCTGCCTTGGCATTTATCTTCTGACCTTAAGCGTTTCAAGGCGGACACAATAGGCAAGCCCATTATCATGGGTCGCAAGACTTTTCTGTCGATTGGCAAGGCGCTGCCGGGGCGAGACAATATCGTTGTTACCCGCGATCCAAGCTTTCAAGCCGATGGTGTGAACGTGGCCGCAAGCGTTGGCGCTGCATTGGAGCTTGCGGCTAATGCAGCTGCGGCGCGCGGGGCAACTGATATTGCCGTGATTGGCGGCGGGGAGATTTACAACCAGACTTTCGACCTCGCTGACCGGATCATCCTGACGCATGTTCTGGCATCGCCTGATGGCGACACGCTGTTTCCAGAGGTGGATCCGGCACTGTGGAGGGTGAGCGCAATTGACGACTTTCCGGCTGACGAAAAGAACAGCCACGCGACACGGCGGGCGGTTTATGAGCGCCGCCGCTAACAATGCTGCGGCACAAGCGCCAATCTGCCGCATCGTCCGTTGAATAGTCGCGTGCGCATACCTATAACCGTTGCAAGTGTTCATATGCCGGACAACCGGCTCGGCGTCTCATCAAGACTGGAAAGGTCATAAATGCCCTGGAATAACCAAGGTGGTGGCGGAGGCCCTTGGAAGCCCTCCGACAAGAATGGCGGCCCTTGGGGCCAAGGACCGCAAGGCCCGCGCAACACGGGACCGGGCAATACGCCCCCTGATCTGGAAGACATTCTGCGTCGCGGTCAGGACAGGCTGAAGCAGGTGTTGCCTGGCGGCACCAACCCAATTTTCTTCGGGCTTTTGGGTGCAGGCGTCGTCGCGCTCTGGCTGATGCAGGCGATTTATCAGGTGCAGCCGGATCAGTTGGGCCAGGAACTGCTCCTTGGCAAGCCAAAAGACGAGGTGTCCGCGCCGGGTCTGCACTTCCATTTCTGGCCGCTGGAAAAGGTCGAGATCGTCTCGACAACCCAGAACCGCGAGCAAATTGGCTCTTCCAACCCGGCAACAGCATCGGGTCGCAAGGAAGGGCTCATGCTCTCCGGCGACCAGAATGTGGTTGACGTCAATTTCACGGTAATCTGGACCGTCAACGATCCGAAGAAGTATCTGTTCGGTGTCGATTCGCAGCGCGAGATTGTGCGCATGGTCTCGGAAAGTGCGATGCGTGAGTTTGTCGGCCGCTCGAATGCCGAAGAAGTGCGCACCGAGGCGCGGCAAAAGGTCGAGGACGCCGTTCGAACGCAGACGCAGACAACGCTCGACAGCTATGGCGCGGGTGTTACGATTGTCGGTATTCAGCTTGAAAAGGCCGATCCCCCGTCGGAAGTCGCCAGCGCGTTTGAAGAAGTGCAGCGTGCGCAGCAGAATCAGGATCAGGTCCAGCGTGAAGCTGACGCCTATGCCAACAAGCGGCTCGGCGAGGCGCGAGGCCAAGCCTCGCAGTTGCGCGAAGAGGCGCAGGGCTACAAGCAAAGCGTTGTTGCCGAGGCTCAAGGTCAGGCAGCACGGTTTGTCTCTGTTTATGACGAATATGCCAAGGCAAAGGATGTGACTCGCGAACGGCTTTATCTTGAAACCATCGAAAAAGTGTTCAGCACGTCACGCAAGATCGTGATGGAGCCGGGTGGATCGGGCGTGGTGCCCTATTTGCCGCTGAATGATCTGGCGTCTCCGGCAAAGCCGCAGACCGTTCCGGCCAAGTGAGGATAATGAGATGAACAAGCTTCCTTACATTGGTCTGGGCCTTCTGGTTCTGCTCGGCCTTCTCTATTCGTCGCTGTTTGTTGTCTCGCCGAAAGAGCAGGCCATTGTTCTGCGTTTTGGTGAAATCACCCGGACGATCTCTGAGCCGGGGCTTTACTTCAAGGTTCCAACTGCGGTTGTTGATACGGTGCAGTTTGTTGAAAAGCGCGTGCAGCGGATGGAACTCGATGATATCCGCGTGCAGGTGCGTGACGGGCGTCGCTATATCGTTGATGCGTTTGTCGCCTACCAGATTTCCGATCCACAGAAATTCCGCGAAACAGTGTCCGGCAGCACCGAACTGTTGAACGACAATCTGCGCACGCGTCTCGACGCGTCATTGCGCAGCGTCTACGGCCAGCGCTCGTTTGAAGATGCGCTGTCTGATCAGCGCCTGCAGATGATGCAGGAGGTCAAGCGGCAGCTGACGCCGCAGGCGGTGCAGCTTGGCGTGACGATCTCCGACGTGCGCATCCTGCGGACGGATTTGCTGGACGAAGTGTCCGAGCAGACATTCGAGCGCATGAAGGCCGAACGTCTGGCAGAGGCGGCGCAACTTCGCGCGCTGGGCAACCAGCAGGCAACGCGCATTCGCGCCGAGGCTGACCGCGAGGCGGTTGTCATTGTCGCCGAGGCGCAGCGTGATGCGGATGTGCTCCGCGGGCAGGGCGACGCTGAACGGAACAACGTCTTTGCGCAGGCCTATTCGCGCGATCCGGAGTTCTTCAAATTCTATCGCTCGCTGCAAGCTTACCAGACCGGCATTGCCGGCGATGGAACCACGCTTGTGTTGTCTCCTGACTCGGATTTTTTCCGCTACATGCAGAGTCCGGGCGGAAACAAGAATGCTGACGGAACTGCATCGGCGCAATGAGCGACTTTCTGACGGCGCTCGGCCTGCTCTTCGTGTTTGAGGGGCTGATCTATGGCGGAGTGCCGCAAGCGGCAAAGCGCATGGCGGTCGAAGTGCTGCGGCTGCCGGAAAATGTGCTGCGTGCGGTTGGTTTTGGCTCGATCATTCTGGGTCTTGCCATCGTTTGGCTGGTTCGTGGGTGAAACAACAAAGTCGTGATTGGGCATTACTCCAATTCATGGCCCCAATCGGGCCT
>JANMQE010000774.1:0-1745 GCA_031370195.1 Phyllobacteriaceae bacterium | reverse complement strand
GCTACTTCGAAGGCAAATTGATGAGTGCCTACGAGATCCTCGGGGTTCGATCTGGGATGCAGACCAAACGCGTTGCATCGGTATTGTTTCTGGTGACGCGGAACCTCGGCGACGGCTTGCGACTCTTTTTGGCGGCGATGGTGCTCAAGGAACTGGTCGGATGGCCAATGTTGTGGAGTGCTGTGGCGATCGGCGTCATCACGATGCTCTACACCTACTTCGGCGGAATGCGCTCCGTGGTTTGGAACGATTGTGTTCAGTTCGTTATCTACATGCTAGGTAGCATTGCTGCCCTTTTCGTTATTGTCAGTTACTTGCCCAATGGATGGACCAGCTTCTTTGAGTTTGCAAAAGAGAACAACAAGCTTGAAGTCATCGATTGGCAATTCTCACTGTCCAAACCGTACACGCTTTGGGCTGGTCTGATCGGAGGCGCCACTCTTTCTTTGGGCTCACATGGCACCGACCAGATGATGGTGCAACGTTACCTTAGCTCCCGAAGCCAACGCGATGCGGCTCGAGCCATTCTGTGGAGCGGGATCGTAGTCTTCGGCCAGTTCGCGTTGTTCCTTTTGATCGGGATGCTGCTCGCATGTTTCTATTCCACCGAAGCCACCCTACCTGAGGGCATTAAAAACGATGCCATTTTCTCCCACTTCATGATCCATTCGTTCCCCCGAAACACCGGGCTCATCGGATTGATGTTGGCTGCGATTTTGGCGGCCGTGATGTCCACACTCTCAAGTTCGTTGTCTGCGTCTGCGTCGTCGGTGGTCAGCGATTTGTGGTTGCCTAGTTGTCGTGTTCCGCCGTCCGAGAGTCGGCAAGTTTGGACGACCCGTTTGCTTACGGTGTTTTTTGGCGGTTTGCAAATTGCGATCGGGGTATGGGCCAGCACCTTCAACGAAAGCGTAGTCGGCAACGCGCTTACCATCGCAGGCTTCTCGTCAGGGATATTACTCGGGCTTTTTGCATTGGGAGTTTTCACCAAACGCACCCATCAAACTGCCGCATTAGGCGGGGCTGCAATCGGTCTGATCACCATGCTGTTCCTTCAATTTGGCTTACCCAATGTGCCTGGGGGATTCAAACTGGCCTTCCCCTGGCTAGCTGTATTCGGTTCGGTTACCACCTATTTGTCCGGGCTCCTGCTCTCCGTTTTCAATCGATAAGATTTGGAGTGCGGAAATTCATTTCCGCTTTAAGATAGGAGCGGAGAGTAACACTTGCCATGCTCGAAGAACCATCAATTCGATAGTCATTCCCGTCAACAATCCTTGAGATAAGAACATGTGCACAAGTCTTTGTGTGAAAGTAACAATTGGCCGCACGGCGTTAGCCGCGGTTTTCGAAGATTTTCAAGTACAAAGGGAACCGGGGCTAGCGTCCAAATGGCTAATTAACTGGAAGTCAACACGTTTGAAATACCTCGCGTTGGTTCTTGCCCTGATAGCCATTTCAAATACTACGCGATTGGTCGCGCAAGAAGCGTCAGCAACCCCTTCCGTTGCCAAGGAAGCGAGTCGCATACCCGTCGATCGTCTTGGACAGATCAACGATCTCATCACAACCGGAATATCCGAAGGCAAAATGCCCGGATGTGTTGTTTGTGTCGGTCGCAAAGATGAGATCCTGTTATTAAAAGCTTACGGAAATAAACGATTGGAGCCATCGATCGATCCGATGACCGTCGACACCGTCTTCGACATGGCCTCTATCACCAAGCCGGTTGCCACGGCCACAAG
>JANMQE010000763.1:0-4033 GCA_031370195.1 Phyllobacteriaceae bacterium | reverse complement strand
CATTTTCGGCGCCAGTCGCCGCTGGTTACTGCCTGAACGCCGACTTCCTACTTCCGATTTACCTGTTTTCACCATTCAGGCAACGGCAATCGTTCCAAATTGCGGCTTCGCTCACTGTTTTTGCTTGATGGCGGCCAACTTGGCAAAGGGCGAGACCTTTGCCGGCTCCTTGTCGATCTCCAGAACCGGCGGCAGCTCTGCGCCGGGTTTGCGCGGATAGGGATCGATACCAAGCCCGAAGAACTCGGCAGCGATCTGGCCGATGTCCAGATGTTCACCTGAAAATGTCTCCGGCGCGTCCGGTCCATCCGGGTCAAGCACGATCTCGCCGTCTGCATCCGTGTTGACACGGGCCAACTTGGAGTGCTCCGGCACGTAGACTGCATCGACCTCGTTTTCCACGCGGGCGTCGAGCGGGTCCAGTGTGATCGAACAGGTTTGGACGATGTCAGCCATCACCGCGCCGGAAACCTTGACCCCGTCGCTGCGCCATTTTGCCACCAGCAAATTTGCGGTGAAGGATTTGACTTCGACGAGATCAAACTCCAGGGCAAGCGCTGCGCACTCCGCTTGCGTGGCTGCAAGTTTCACCGGCATTCCGCGTTGCGGCAGACGCGCGATGCTGACGGGATGGCTGATCGGCAGTGTGGTGTTTTTGTGCAAATCCCTGTCCTCGATGTTATGCGTCTACGCCCGATGGCTGCGGAAAAACAATGTCTCCGGAGAGAATTGCGGCATCGGGCTGTTCGTCAAGCGATTTGGCGACAGCGAGTGCATGGCGTGCGTATTCAATTGCTTGCGGCCAGTCCGTGCCATCAGGAATCATGTTGCGCGACATGGCTGCGGCCAACTCCGGTGTGTCTGCGGCACCGATTGGACCGTCGTAACTTGCCGCGCGGCCATAAAACATGCGGGCGAGTTTATTCATCCGCTTGGGCACGGATGCGTCGCCGATGCCGAGTTCGCGCAGCGAATGGTCAACATCCTTGAAAAACTCCTCGACGACCTCCTGGCCAAGCGCCGGCAAGCCGCCGGGCGCATCCTTGGTGCGGCGCAGGAACAGGATCATGTGCAAAGACAGCGATTCGAACCTGCCGAGCGGCGTATCCGGCACGTTCCATGCGGAAAAAATTTCCCGCTGCCGCGCCGCCGCCACGATCGCCTCATAGGTGCGGATCAGGATCGCTTCGCTGACCTGGCGCTTGCGGCCGAAGAGTTTGGAAAAGATCAAGGGCTGGTCTTTCAATAAGCGTTGTTTCAATTGCGTGGACGCATCGTCTGACACGTTGCATCGAAGCGAAAGCTGGTTTACCGAATGCGTGCGGAAAGGCCCGGTACGCGGTCTTTGAGAGCCTGACTCAAAATTCAGTTTGATGAGTCAAATGTGGCGATTTTCGAGAACCGGAGCGGAGCGTACTCTTGTACGTGAGCACCGGAAGCACAGAAAATTGCCTCAGTTGGCCATCAAAGTGAATTTGGAGTCGGGCCCTGAGGGAGATGGCGTTGTTTATGGCGTATATCAAGCACAATTTTGCATCGCAAATGGTCACAGGCGCGGCACTTGCGGCGCTGAGCATCGCTGTTGCGTCATGCCAGGGGTTGGATATCAGCTCGCCTTCCGAAACGATCAACCAAGGCTATGTGATCGACGAGCAGTCGTTGGCCGCCACGCCGGTCGGCTCCAGCCGCGAACAGGTGCTGTTGTCGCTCGGCACGCCATCGACGATCAACACGCTCGAGAGCAACGAGGTGTTTTATTACATCTCGCAAACGCGCAAGCGCAGCATTGCATTCCAGAAGGCCAAGCTGATTGATCAGCGCGTGCTGGCCATCTATTTCGCGCCTGATGGCACTGTGTCCACCATCGCCAATTATGGCTTGAAGGACGGCAAAGTGTTTGACTTCATCAAGCGCGTCACACCGACCGGCGGCAAGGATCTGACATTCATCGGCCAAATCCTGTCAGGCTTGGGCCGGGGCGGCGCGCCGAGCATCAGTCAGAACAAGGGCGATATTTATTGAGTTTCAGCCGCAACATGTTGATTCGTTCAGAAGCCGTCTGCATTGCAGACGGCTTTTTGCATCAATTGAACCAAATCGCGTAACCGAGAAAATTGCCGCGGAAGGCTGAGGTCAGGCCGTCCCAATCGGCGCTTGAGGAAATCGGGCCGTCTTCGAGGAACGGCACTGCGTCAACACCGGCTATAGTCAAGACTGCGTCGATGCGCTTGGACTCTTCAAAGAAGCGCTTGACGTTGAACCCCTTTTCAAAGCGCCAGTGGGGCATCAGCTTTTTGCCATCAAGCACCTGTTCGAACTCGCCCATCACCGCCAGCCAGCTGTCAATTGTGGCGTCGTCCACTGTCAGACCGAAGCGGCCGGCCTGTTTGGCGCCGGGCAGCCATTCGTTGTCATTGTCTGTCTCCGCCCGCGCTGCCGCCCAGCTTTGGCGGCTGAGCGAGGCCATGGTTGCAAGACGGGTGCGCACGTCCTTCAGGCGCGCCGGATCAGTGACTTGCCAGTTGAGGAGATGGACCATGGCGATGGCGTCGCCGACGGAATTGTCAACAAAGCCGCTGGCCATTGCAGGTGCCAGCAGCTCTTGCGACATCGGCAAGCCCGCACGCGGGAAATAAGCGTGCGCGGTTTTGTTGAAGCTTTCCTCGAAATCCACCGCCAGGCCGAATTCGGCGGAAGCGGTGAGGAAATGAATGTAGCCACGCAGCCAGAGCAGGTCGGCCTTGTCGAACGCGAAGTTCAAATCGGGCGGCGAGGCGGGTTGTGTGGTGCCGGTCAGCGCCTGCATGATTGCGCCAAGCGCCTCAGTGTCGGCTGCCTTGCCATCGCTGTTGAGGTCCATGCGAACCTTCATCAGGTCGAGGTTCAGCTTCACCTCGCCCTTGGTGTCTGCCGCAGCACCTTCCGCCAACAACGCATCGGCCCGGTTCAGATCGTCAAATAGGGTCTGCAAAATTGCGCGCCACTTCTCGTAGGTGATGGCTTGCGGATTGGGGTTGGGCTCGACCGGCATGCGCAGGATCGGCAGTTGCATGATGACGCCGCCCGGATGCGTCTCCAGCCCGTGCCGGTGCAGCGACTGGCCGAGATGTTCGATGGCGGAGACGAAGGTCAGGATGCCTTGGGCGGATTTCGCTTCGGCCGCGGTGTCGCTGCCAAGGGCCGCAAGCGCGGTGCCGCCATCAGTCAGCGTTCCGGCGTAGAGGTGTTTGGACAGCAAATCCCCCGCTTCGCCCGCCATGGCGGGCGCTGTGCATGCGAGCAGGATTGAGGTGAAAATGGAAACAAGACGCATGAAAACTTCTCCGTTAAAAATATGAGCCGCGTGAAGGTTGCAGCGGATATTAGTCTGCGGCGAATCGTGGCTTTCATGGGGCAAACAATAACCCCGCCGAATCGCTCCGGCGGGGTACTTCATTTCAACACTGCACTGAACTCAGTGCGCCAGCACCGCCAACAGCAACAGCGCCACGATGTTCGTGATCTTGATCGCCGGGTTGACGGCCGGGCCTGCGGTGTCCTTGTACGGATCGCCAACGGTGTCGCCGGTTACGGAGGCCTTGTGGGCTTCCGAACCCTTCATGTGCTTGACGCCGTCCTTGTCGACGAAACCGTCTTCGAACGACTTCTTGGCATTGTCCCATGCGCCGCCGCCCGAGGTCATCGAGATGGCGACGAAAAGGCCGTTGACGATGACGCCGAGGAGCGATGCGCCGAGGGCTGCGAAGGCCGAGGCCTTGGAGCCGGAGATGAGCAGCACGCCGAAGTAGACTACCAGCGGCGCAAGCACCGGCAGGAGGGACGGGATGATCATTTCCTTGATGGCCGCCTTGGTCAGGATATCAACCGCGCGGGCGTAATCGGGCTTCGACGTTCCCGCCATGATGCCCTTGTCCTCACGGAACTGGCGGCGGACTTCCTCAACGATGGAGCCTGCCGCACGACCAACTGCGGTCATTGCAATACCGCCGAAGAGGTATGGAATGAGACCGCCGAAAATCAGGCCGGCGACGAC
>JANMQE010000723.1:0-2382 GCA_031370195.1 Phyllobacteriaceae bacterium | reverse complement strand
CAGGCAGAAAAATCATCCCGTTTGCCACCGCCGGTGTCTGGCTGATGCCGCTTGTGGTCGGCCTCGTGTTTCTTGCGCTTTTTGAACAGGCCAACCCGATTGTCGCGCAATGGCTGCGCAGGCTCGACTTCTGGCTGATTTTTGAGCTGCTCGATCCTGTGCGGCTGCTGTTTCTGGGTTTCATGTTTGTGGTGACGTGGCCATTCTTGCGACCGATGGTGAGGAAACTGAAACCGGCAAAAGTTGCTGATGAGAGTGCCGTCCCGTTGACGGGAGCAACGCATCCGGAAAAGGCGCAGACGGTTGCCGACGTGTTGTTTGGCGAGGCGGCGATCCTGCGCGCGCTGCTGGTGTTCAACCTGATGTTCGGGCTTCAGTCCGTTCTGGATGCCGTCTACCTGTTTGGCGGTGTGCAACTGCCCGACGGAATGTCTTACGCTTCCTATGCCCATCGTGGAGCCTATCCTCTGTTGTTCACCGCACTTTTGGCAGCACTTTTTGTGCTTCTTGCGCTGCGCAGCGGCAGTGAGGCGCGAGCCAACGGGCTGATAAGGCGGCTGGTCTATTTATGGGTCGGGCAGAATATCTTGCTGGTTCTCTCGTCGATCTTGCGGCTTGACCTTTATGTCGATGTCTACGGCCTGACCTACTGGCGGGTCGCGGCCTTTATCTGGATGGGCTTGGTGGCCTGCGGCCTGGCGCTTATCGTCTGGCGGATCGTTGCCGACAAGAGCGCAGAATGGCTGGTGGGTGCCAATCTCGGTATTGCGGCGACGGTTCTCTATGCAGCATGCTTTGTGAACTTTGCGGCGATGATCGCCAATTACAACACCAGGCACGGCATGATGGATTACAGGTATATGACAAGCCTCGGGCCGGAGGCGATCCCGGCTATGGACCGGGAATTTGTTGCCAAACCTGAAGTCAGGGCGCTGTCGATTTATGTCGCTGACCGTTACTGGGGATCTGAACTGATGCCGCTGGCGGATTGGCGCAGCCATGAAGTGTCGCAGTTTAAGGCCCTGCACGCCGACTGGCGCGGCTGGACCTTGCGCCGGTGGCGGCTCTCCCGCTATCTCATGGATCATTCTGTTGCCGCAATGCCGAACGATACGGGCAGGCGTGAACGGTGATGCGCTGGAGTGCTCACGATTTGAAGCCGAAAATCCTTATTGCCGATGATGATGCGCATATTCGCGAAGTGATCAGGTTCGCGCTCGACAAGGCGGAGATGGATGTGCTGTCCGCTTCAAACGGTGCGGAGGTCGTTGCACTGTTTGCCGCGTTGAAGCCGGATCTGATCGTACTGGATGTTGGAATGCCGGAGCTCGACGGGCTGGATGTGTGCCTTGAAATCCGGAAGACATCTGATGTGCCGATACTTTTTCTTTCAGCCCGCGACGAAGAGATCGACAGGGTGCTGGGATTGGAAATAGGCGGAGATGATTATGTCACAAAGCCATTTTCGCCGCGCGAACTGGTGGCCCGTGTCAAGGCAATCCTGCGGCGCAAAGGCTCTGCTTTGGCGGGAATGCCAGAGCCGGCAACATTGCGGCATGGCGCGCTGGATATGGACCTTTCCGCGCATGCCGCGCGATTTGGCGGCGAGGCGCTGGACCTTACAGCGCTGGAGTTTTCCATCATGAAAACGTTTCTGGCGCAGAAACACCGTGCGTTTTCCCGCGAGCAGATCATGCTGGCTGCTTATCCGGCAAACATTCATGTCGCAGACCGGACCATCGACAGTCACATCCGCAACATCCGCGCGGCGTTTGCCGTCCATGGTTGCTCAAATGCGCTCGAAACGGTGCATGGCGTGGGTTTCCGGCTTGGGACGTGCGAGCGGCAGTGATGAAGCAAAAATGGCGGCCGCATCTGCGCAGCATCATCCTGGCGATGTTGATGATTGCGCTGATGATGCCGCTTGCCGGGCTGTTTTTCTTCCGTGTTTACGAAAATCAGTTGATCCGCCAGACAGAATCGGAGTTGATTGCCCAGTCAGCGGCGCTTGCATCAGTCTATGCGGACGCAGTGCGCAAGTCGGAGATTGCAGTCGCGAGCCTTGGCGCTGAAGTGCAAAAGACCAGTGATCGGCGGGAGCGATACCATCCGGTTGAGCCGACTTTGGATCTGGCAGCAACAGCTATTGGCCCTCGACGGCCCGATGCGGCGGTGTCTGCCGTTCCAGCGGACCCTGCGTTTGCAGCTATCGGGGAGTTGCTTGCTCCGGTGCTTTTACAAACACAAGAGGTGACTCTTGCCGGATTTCGCGTGCTTGACCCCAACGGCGTGGTGATTGCCGGGCGTGACGAGCTGGGTTTGTCACTGGCGCATGTAGAAGAGGTTTCAACGGCGCTGACGGGTCGCTATGCGAGCGCATTG
>JANMQE010000500.1:0-1520 GCA_031370195.1 Phyllobacteriaceae bacterium | reverse complement strand
ATGACGGCGCAAATGCCGTTGCCCGTCAAGGCCACGGCCTCGGGGGTCCCGGCGCATGCAAATGCAAGGCGAAAGCCGAGTATTTGCCCAGTTCGGTGGATACCGACCTGTCCGGGTGAAGTGCCAGACGTGCGGGGTGTGGCTTTTGTCACATTCGCTTATCTATAGAGGCAGGAGTCCACACCCCGCTTCCCGTTCTTTGACAATGGCCAGACCGGCAACGGGGCGTGGCGATGAAAATGCACGCGCGCGCCAGCCTTCCCCCTTGTGGGAAGGTTGAAAACCACCAAGTCCGTCTCGGCCCATTGTCGATATGGTAAAATCCTGAAGGATAGCGGTTGAGCCCACCAACCTCTCCCTGCGCGGCAAGATACTCCATCAGGCCCCGGCTGGAGCCTTGCATGCGGAAATCGACCGCGCGACAGGACAGGTGCATCGACTTGCCCTTGTCGCCAGCCTTGCGGTTTTTACCGGGCGAACGGTAGGTGGAATTCACCGTGACCGGGCCGTATTTGGCTGACACACGGGCAATGACCGCGCGCAAGGCACCGGGAATGCATTTGGACGGCGCGCGATATTCGACATGCGACTTGCCGCGCGGCAAGGCTGCAAGGAGCAGCGGATTCATCTGATCATAAACCGAATCCGCCAGATGCACATGCTGATCGCCGAAATCATGCACCGCAAGGGTCTGGCGCGGATTTTGGGCGATGCCAAACGGATTGGCGGCGGCCGGTATTAGGAGAACCGGTGCTGCGGCGATCACTGTAGCGGCAAAAGAAAATGCCATCGCGCGCCGGGTCGCGCGGCGGCTGAAATTGATACGCATGCAACACTCCACACTTGGTAGCCTTGCAAAAAACGCAAGGCTAAAAATCCCCACCTACCAAAAATGCTGCGGCGAGTGGGGTTCTACGGCGAAATGTGGCAAAAAAGTGCAATCCTCAATCACTCAGTATAACGCAGCGTAACAGCAGGGTTGCAAAAGCGGTGAATGCCATGCAAACGGCGTTCTGGAATCGACCCGTGCCCAATGTCTAATTTCGGAACCGGAAATCTCTTGCTATTGCAGCCGCGAAGGGGCGCAATGGACGATATCGTGTCCGGCGGCGCGGGCGCTGCACAACGGATTTCGAAGAGGAGTATTTGATGTCTGACAAGGTCTACAAGGTTTTGCCATCGGCGAAGAAAAACGCACTGATCAACAATGAAACCTACCTGAAATGGTACAAGGAATCGGTGAACAATCCGGACAAGTTCTGGGGCAAGCATGGCAAGCGCATCGACTGGTTCAAGCCGTATACCAAGGTCAAGAACACGTCATACACCGGTAAAGTCGGCATCAAATGGTATGAGGACGGCACGACGAATGTGTCGTGGAACTGCATCGACCGGCACCTCAAGAAGCGCGGCAATCAGGTCGCCATCATCTGGGAAGGCGACAACCCGTATGATGACAAGAAGATCACCTACAAGGAACTGCACGAGCATGTCTCCAAGCTCGCCAATGTCTTGAAGAC
>JANMQE010000607.1:0-1572 GCA_031370195.1 Phyllobacteriaceae bacterium | reverse complement strand
GGCCCGATGTCACGCAGCCAGGCGTCGTCGAGATTCATCGCTTCGACGGTCACGTTGTCGTGGGCGCAGAGGTCCGTGGCCAGCCCGACGTGCTCCCGGTTCGCCAGCATGGTGACGGGTTCGAAGTCCGCAATCGTCCGCGCCACCTCCGCCCACGCCAGTTGGCCGGCGCGGAGATGGCTGCCCCACTGACCGAGATGACAGGGGAAACCCATCAGTGTCCGTTCGTGCATCTCCCACTCGGCCGGCATGTGGAACCCGGCCAGTTCTTCACCCCATTGCATGTCGCCGAGGCTACGGCGTGTTCCCCGCACCTCGGGTGAGCGGCCCGGGCTGCGCGGCGGTCGACTCGGGTCAGCGAAGGGTGAAGGTGGCCGACCCGCTCTCCTCGGTGAAGGCATCGAGCTTCACCGAGACATCGACGCGCCACGTGCCGGCCAGGGGAAGGTCCAGCGAGAGGGCCTGGAAGTGGTTGGGCCCGGCACGCACGATCCGGCTTTCCAACCGCTCGACGCCCGCTCCGGCATTGGAGAGTGTGGCCGAGATCGCCTCCACAGGCCGGCTGGCCCCCTCCTTGGTCAGGGCGTACAGATGCAACTCGTTGCTCCCGCGTTTCGCCGGATCGACGGTGATGTCGACCAGGCCCGTGGCGGTCTCGACCGTCACCGCGATCGGGCTGCTGACCACGTCCCGGGCCGGTGCCAGGTTGACCACGAGTGCGGTGACCCCGATCACCGCGGCCATGCCGAGCACCTCAACGCCCACGGTGCGGCGCACGGCACGCACGGCAGCGCCGGGGCCTGGGTCCGCACCGGCCAACGTCCGCCTGTTCTTCGCGCCCAGCAGCACGAGCAGGGCCACGATGCCGAGCTTGACGAGCAGCAGAGTGCCTGACGGCGTGGTCCGTAGCGCATGTAGCGAACCCGCCTGGCGCCACAGGGCGAATGAGCCGGTCACCGCCACTGCGGCGACCGCCACTCCGGCCCGGCGGGATAATCGGCGGGTCTGTGCCAACGCCTCGGGCGAAGCAGGGTCGGTACCGCGAAGCGCGATGAGGAGGAACACGAGTCCTCCGGCCCACACCCCCATGGCGATGACGTGCACCACTGTCGACGGGAGCGCCACGGCCACGTTTCGCCCGGTTCCTCCGTGGCCCGAGAACGCCTGGGCGACAGCGATGCCGAGCACGAGCGCAGCGACTCCCGAGACTGACCAGCGCCAGCCACCCGTTGCCGATTGCGAGTCGGCTCGGCGCGCCATTCCGAGCAGGACCATTCCGAGAAGCATCAACAGAACGGTCCTCGCCGCGATCGCCTGCCCCACGTGGTCCGCAAGGGAGTCGTCGATCAGCGTCCGGTCGCCGACGGAGCCGAGTGATTGGCCGGTGACCAGCGGTCCGTACGTCAGAAGAAGGCCGAGCCCGCTGACTCCTGCGACGACGGTCGCTCCCCGGATCGTTGATCGGGCTCGGCCCGCAAGTGTGGCCCCGACCCGGCCGAAGACTGCGTGCGAAGACGCACCGATCAGGAGGGCCATCGCCGCGAAGGCGAGGGCCCGGAGCATGGCCGCAAT
>JANMQE010000579.1:0-3778 GCA_031370195.1 Phyllobacteriaceae bacterium | reverse complement strand
GGCGTGACCACCTGCCATGATGGCGACGAGCGAACGTTCAACAACCGTTTCCTGACCGAAAATGAGCTTGGCGATCGTGGTGCGGATGCTTTGCAGGTCGCCTTGTGCAGCCTCCGCCATGGCGATCATTGCCTTGCCATCTGGCGCGCTGGCGTTGGTCATCGTGTTCATTTGCCGCATCTCCTGAACGTGTCGCCGCTGATTCGTAAACTACGGCAACCATCTGTAGCAACCTAATCGACCGGATTGGCATGACAAGCGCGGCAAGAGTGACTATTTCGTGACTGTATGGTCAACGAAATCAAACACGACACCGGAACCACCGCTCAGCCGCCGCAGGGCATGGGCGATTTGCAGGCACTGATATCACGCGCCAGTGATGGTTTGCGCGGGCTGCCGCCAGTGGAAAAGTGGGATCCGCCGTTCTGCGGCGACATTGACATGGAGATCCGCGCCGACGGGACGTGGTTCTACATGGGCACGCCGATCGGGCGCGCGCCGCTGGTGCGGTTGTTTTCAACCGTGCTGAGGCGGGATGACGACGGCAAGACCTATCTCGTTACACCGGTGGAGAAAGTTGGCATCCGCGTGGTCGATGCGCCGTTTTTGGCAGTGGAGATGGCGGTAACGGAAAGCGATGGCGCGCCGCTGCTGACTTTCCGTACCAATGTGGGAGATTTGGTCGAAGCCGGACGCGAACATCCGCTGCGGTTCGAGATTGAGCCCGAGACTGGCGGGCTGAAGCCTTATGTGCATGTGCGCGGCAGGCTGGAGGCGCTGCTGTCGAGGCCGTTGATGTATGATCTGGCAGCGCTGGGCGAGGATATTGACGTCGACGGCGTGGACTGGTTTGCCTTGCGTTCCGGCGGCAGGGTGTTTCCAGTCATCGAAAGCGCGCGGCTGAAGGAGCTGTCGCTTTGAGCCTCTACACAGTCGATGATTTCCGGACGCGGGCGGGTCGCTTTGCGCTGCACGACCATGAAGTGTCCGGCGACCATCTTTTGAATCCGGATGTGGAACCGGTCTTGAAGGCGGCGAAGCTTCGGGATGCGGCGGTGCTGATCGGAATGCGGGCGCATGAGGGGGAGTGCCGGATCGTTTTGACCCAGAGAACAGCGCATTTGCGCAAGCATGCGGGCCAGGTGGCGTTTCCCGGCGGGGCGATTGACCCTGAGGATGGCACGCCTGAACGCGCTGCTTTGCGCGAGGCGCAGGAGGAAATCGGGCTTGATCCGGCGCAAGTCGAGATCGTCGGGCGGCTGCCGGACTATCTGACGACAACGGGTTTCCGCATCAAGCCGGTGCTGGCGGTGATTTCATCGCAAGCGCGGTTTGCGGTCAATCCCGAAGAGGTCGATGCGGTGTTTGAAGTGCCGGTTTCGTTTCTGATGGACCTCGCCAATCACAGGCCCGAAAGCCGGATGTGGCAGGGAATTGAGCGGCACTATTTCACACTGGAACATGGCGGACGGTTGATTTGGGGCGTGACGGCTGGGATCATCCGGATGATGCATGAGAGGCTGTACCGGTGAGTGCAAAGTTGAAAGATGCAGCGTTCCTGCGCGCGCCTGCGGTGCAGCAATTGCTGGCGCTGTTGAACTTTGATGGCGAAGAGGCGCGGGTTGCGGGCGGCGCGGTGCGCAATGCGCTTTTGGGCGAGCCGGTCATTGATGTGGACGTGGCCACAACTGCGCTGCCTGCGGAAGTGATGCGGCGCTGCGCGGATGCGGGATTGCGGACGGTGCCAACGGGGATTGATCACGGCACCGTGACAGTGATCGTCAGTGGCGAGCCGTTTGAGGTGACGACACTCAGGACCGACAGCGATCATGACGGGCGGCGGGCGCATGTCGCGTTCGGGCGCGATTGGAAGGTGGATGCCGAGCGGCGGGACTTGACCATCAACGGTCTCTATGCGGCGGCGGATGGAACCGTGATCGACCTCGTCGGCGGACTCAGGGACATCGAAACGCGGACAATCCGGTTCATCGGCGATGCCGAACAACGCATCCGGGAAGACTATCTGCGGGCATTGCGATTCTATCGGTTCTTTGCCTGGTACGGGCATGGACGGCCTGATGCTGACGGTATCCGGGCGACGGCGCGTCTCAAGGAGGGGCTTGGCCAACTGTCTGCAGAGCGTGTCTGGGCGGAGTTGAAGAAACTGTTGTCAGCGACTGATCCGTCGCGCGCTCTGCTCTGGATGCGCCAGAGCGGGGTGCTGAGCCAATTGCTGCCGGAAAGCGAGAAGTGGGGGATTGACCTCATCCACGGTCTGGTGCGTGCGGGACAGGAACTGGGCTGGGAGATTGATCCCCTGCTGCGGCTTGTGGCGCTGGTGCCGCCCTATGACTCGCGCATGGAGGCGCTGGCAGCGCGGCTGCGGCTGTCGAAGGCGGAGAGTTTTCGGCTCGTTGAATGGGCTAGGTCAGGTGAGGCCAAACTGGCGCGGACCGACAAGGTTCTGGCGTTGGAACTCTACAAAGGCGACCGGCAGGGTATGGTCGACCGGCTGCGGCTCGCTGTTGCCTCCGCGAGGGAGAAGGGCGAGGCGAAGACGGTCGAGGCCCTTTTGCGGCAACTGGCATTTGCGGAAGCCTACGAGAAGCCCGTGTTTCCTCTCAGCGGTGCGGATATGCTCGCGGGCGGGCTTGATGCCGGGCCGGAGGTCGGGCGGCGGCTCAAGCAATTGGAAGAAAAATGGATTGCCAGCGGGTTTCAGCTCAGCAAGGCGCAGCTGCTGGATTCTTGACAAAATGGCCACCTGTGGCTACATTTGTTGCATGGGTATTTTTTCTATCCGCGAAGTGAAAGACAGTTTCAGCGAGCTTGGCCGCCGCGTGGACAAGGGCGAACGCGTGCTTATCAGCCGCCATGGCGAGCCGGTCTACGAACTGGTTGCTTACAAGAAAAAGGGTGGCATCGATTATGAGGCCGGGAAGCGCTTTCTTGAGATGCGCGGAATCAAAAATCCGGTGCCATACATTGCCGACGACTTTGATGACCCTTTGCCCGAAGATTTCCTCTTGCGGCCATTACCCTGACCGTGCGGCTGCTGCTGGATACTCATATACTATTGGCCTTGGCCCGTAATGAGTTGGAGAAGAACTATCCAAAGCAAGCTGCATTGATGCTGGGCGATGATGTCGACAAATTGGGAAGCTCCGCAAGCCTATGGGAAGTGACCATCAAAGTAGGAATCGGAAAACTTGATCTCGGCATGCCACCGTCGGATTTTACACAGTATCTTGAAGATCTTGGAATTCAATGGCTTGCCGTGACACCGGCTCACGCGACGCATCTGGTCGAGCCCGAACCACTCACCCGCGACCCGTTTGACCGTATGCTCTTGGCACAGTGCGCTGTGGAAGGCATGAAGCTTGTGACGGTGGACAAGCTCTTGACCGGCCACCCGCTGGTGCTGTCAGCCTGATCCCTTACGGCCACCGAACCGTCGGCGGCATAGATGACAGGATCGACTCGACATTGCCGCCGGTCTTCAATCCGAAGATTGTGCCCCTGTCATACAGCAGGTTGAACTCGACGTAGCGGCCACGGCGGATCAGCTGCTCCTCGCGCTCCTCCGGCGTCCAGGCCTCGGCCATGCGCCCCCCCGCGATCTCGGGATAGACGCCCAGCAGCGCCTCGCCGACATCCTTCGTGAAGGCGAAGTCGCGGTCCCAGTCGCCGCTGTCGTGATGGTCGTAGAAGATGCCGCCGACGCCGCGCGGCTCGTTGCGGTGGGGCAGGAAGAAATACTCGTCACACCACTGCTTGT
>JANMQE010000571.1:0-3156 GCA_031370195.1 Phyllobacteriaceae bacterium | reverse complement strand
CATCAGCATCGACAGCGGAAACACCAGGGCAATGCCGGCCAGCGCGTCGGCCCCGAGCCGGCCCAGGATGTAGCCGTCGTAGCCGATGACCACCGTCATCGCGAACAGGCCGACGACATTGGGTGTGGCCAGGCGCAGCAGCGTCGGCAGCAGCCGCCCGTGCAGCATCTGCTGCGTGCGCGTTGGCGCCAGAGGCGCAACATCTGCACCGGCAAGCGTGGTGGTCATGATGACCGCATCAGCTCGCCGCAGACAAGGACAACAGCACTCTCGATCTTCATCGGAAACTCCAGAGGTTGGGGTGAGAAACCCGGCTTCACTTGATCTTGATGACGACCTTGCCCTTGGCGCGGCCTGCCTCGACGTAGGCCAGCGCCTCGTTGGTCGACTCGAAGGGGAAGACCCGATCGATCACGGGGCGGATGGCTTCAGCCTCGATGAGCCGGGTGATCTCGCGCAATTGGCTTCCGTTCGCCTTCATGTAGAGGAACGAGTAGCCGATGCCCAGGCCTTGCGCCTTTCGCCTGACGCCGGAGCTCAGCAGCCGCATGACCAGACCCACGAACCACGGCGCCGCGATTGCATTGCCGAATTCGGGGTCAGGCGGCCCGGAGATGGAGATGAGCTTGCCGCCGCGCTTGAGCACGCGGAGGGACTTTTCGAGCGTCTTGCCATCCTGGCTGTTCAGCACCACGTCGTGGTCGCGCAAGACGTCCTCGAAGTCTTGCGTCTTGTAGTCGATGACCACGTCTGCGCCCAGGCTCTTCACGAGCGCCACATTGGCCGCGCTCGTCGTCGTGGCCACAGTCGCGCCCAAGTACTTGGCCAACTGGATGGCGAAGCTGCCCACGCCGCCGGAGCCGGCCTGAATGAAGACCTTCTGCCCCTTCTTCAGGTTGGCCTTCGCTACCAGTGCCTGCCATGCCGTCAAGCCCACCAGAGGAATGGAAGCGGCTTCCTCCATCGTGAGGCCCTTGGGCTTGAGCGCGAGCGATGCCTCCTTGACCGGAACGAATTCGGCGAACGTGCCGATCCGGAAATCATCCGGCCGCGCATAGACCTCATCACCCGGCTTGAACTGCTGCACCCGCGTTCCCACCTTGACTACGACGCCGGCCACGTCGTGCCCCAGGATGAGCGGCAGGCGATAGGGCAGGATGAGCTTGAACTCGCCGCCCCGGATCTTGGCGTCCAGCAGGTTCACGCCGGCGGCATGGGCCTCGACCAGGGCCTCGTCTTCTCGCAGTTCCGGAGTCGGCATGTCCGCCAACCGCAGTGCGGTCTTCTTTTGATAGCGATCGACGACGAATGCTTTCATGAGGGTTTCACCGCCAGCGTCCTGTCGAGCCGCAGATCCCTTCGAATCCCGGCGTCCAGCAGACCCGCAGGCGCAAACCTGCGCAGCCAAATCAGGCGGCCAGCGAGCGCTCCGGCTGTGTATCGGAGCTGCGGGCGAGCCGCACTGGCGGCCTTCAGCACCACATCAGCCACGATGCCCGGCTGTTCTGCAGTGGCCATCACTTCCTTCACGCGCTGGTTCACGGCGGCGCGAACCTCGCGATACGCGTCGAGCTTGGCGTCGGGCTCCAGGAAGTTCGCGTCGAACGGCGTCTTCGTGTACGCGGGCTCGATGACCGATACCCGGATGCCCCTCGTGCGCAGCTCATGGTCGAGCGACTCGGAATAGCCTTCGATCGCGTGCTTCGTCGCGGCATAAAGTGCCCCGTATGGCTTGGGCAATACGCCAAGCACCGAGCCGATGTTGATGATGCGTCCGGCACCCTGTTTGCGCATGTGCGGGACGACGGCGCGGGTCATTCGGACGATCCCAAAGAAATTGGTGTCGAAAATCGACTGGGCCTGCTCGATCGAGCTTTCTTCCGCCCCGGCAGGAGCGACCCCGAAGCCGGCGTTGTTGACGAGCAGGTCGATGCGGCCCTCCCGCTGCATCAACTGCTGGACAGCCGCATCGACCGATTCGTCGCTGGTCACGTCGAGGGACAGCATCTCGAACGATCGCCGGCTCGCATCGCCGCCACGTCGGCTCGTGCCGTAGACCGTGTAGCCAGCCTTCGCGAGCAGCACTGCCGTGGCTTGGCCGATGCCCGACGAAGCGCCCGTGACAAGCGCAACCTTGCTCTTTCCGTTTTTCATGCTCATGAGGTTTCTGCGTCAGCGCGTTGGCACGCAAGGCTTGTCGCATGATGATTGCAATGTGTAAGTGCGAGCGACTGGGCGGCATCTGTCAGTGGATTCAGTGACCGGCAGCGGTCAGGTGTTTGAGCGCGGCCTCGCGCAGGCCATCCGACAGACCTGGGTCATCCACTGCGCGAGCCAGCATCAAGGCGCCCACCATGGTGGCGACGGTCACGAGTGCGCATTCGTGGGCGCCGGGCTTTCCCCAGTCCGGCGACTGACGGGCGACGAGGTCGATCATTTCCTTGATGTGCCGGGTCGCCACTCGGCGCACTTCGGCGGCTTGGCGCGGTGTTTCAGATCCCAGCGCGGCCAGGGGGCATCCTGCTTCAGCACGCTGCAAATGCTCCCTGGAAAGATACGCACCCAGCAGGGATGCCAACGCCCTGTCGGGGGGTGCGCCGGCCACAACGCCCGCCACGGCGGCAGCGGACTCGGCGCATGCCCTCCCCGCCGCTTCGGCCAGCATGGCCTCGCGTGACGTGAAGTGCGCATAGAAGGCGCCATGCGTCAGGCCCGCCTCCTTCATGATGTCCGCGACGCCGGTACCGGCATAGCCGCTGCGACGGATCGCTCGCGCGGCCACGGACACGATGCGTTCGTGCGTGGCATCTTTGGCGGCTGCTCTGGCGTTGGGCTTGCTGATTCGCATGATGTTCATCATACATCATCTGATGGCAACACGGACTGAACCGTGTGGCGCGGCAATCTAGGGCTTCGGCCACAACACCCACAGCCGCAGCGGCTGCTTCATCCGCCCGGCTTGCTGCTCGGCGGCATCGCCCCAGCCCCAGAAATAGTCGGCGCGCACGGCGCCCGTGATCGCGCTCCCCGTGTCTTGTGCCATCACCAGCCGGCGCAGCGGCGTGCTCGACAGCGGCTCGGTCGAGGCCAGCCAGACCGGCGTGCCGTACGGGATGCTCTGTGGATCGACCGCGATCGAGCGCCCCGGCGTCAGCG
>JANMQE010000523.1:0-4139 GCA_031370195.1 Phyllobacteriaceae bacterium | reverse complement strand
TGGACGATGCAAAGAATGCGGGGAGCGGGCGCGACGGGCGGAATTTGATGACGATGCCGCGTGCGGCGATGACGATCAATCTCCGGATGGCGGATTCTGCCGGGCGCAGGATGAGCAGGATGGCGGCGTAGAGAGCGCGTGGGAGGGTGAAGGTGGCGGATGTGTTGGAATTGGTATTGCCCTTGTCTGGCTGACTCGCCCTCACCGCTTCGCTTTGCGAAGCAGCCGGCCCGGGGCGAGCCACGGGTCTCGCCCGTCCTTCGGACCCCGCTTCGCGGTAAAGGGGAAGAGCGTGGGCGTTTCCGCGCAACATCGCAAACAGCTCGGCGATGATCGCCAAGAGCAAAGCGTGGTTGCGGGTGATGGCCATTTCCCAGTTCACTGAATGCACGTTCCCTTGTTGAACATGACGGGGATTATCGCGCGGGATTCGGGGCGGGTGGATAAGTTTTCGATATTGAGGATGCGATTTGAATGATATCAATGGGTTGGCGGAGTTTTGCTGCGGGATAACTCCGTCGATTTCGCTGTCATTCGGAACCCGTTCGCAGTGGAACTAATGGCGCATCACGCACCGGAGGTCTTCAGCGCTGACGCAAGGTTTGCGATTTCGGTTTGCTGGGTCGCGAAACTTGTGACCAGGCGGATCATGGTCTCATCATTGCCGACGCTACCATCCTGCGGCGCGTGCCAGTCGTAGAAAATGGCTCCAGCGTCGCGCAGGCGTTCGATGGCGGTGTTTTTCAGGATTGCGAAAACCTCGTTTGCCTCCGGCGTGCCGTACAGCCGCGCGTGGCCGGACCGGGCGAGATTTTCAGCCAGCCCTGAAGCCATCGCGTTGGCGTGGCGGGCATTGTCCAGCCACAGGTCAGCGGCGAAGTATGCTTCAAATTGTGCCGCTATAAAGCGGGATTTGGAGAAGAGTTGGGCTGCACGTTTGCGCAAGAACGGCATTTGAGCATCGAGATCCTTGTTGAATATGACAATCGCCTCGGCGCACCAGCATCCGTTTTTGGTGCCGCCAAATGACAAGATATCCACTCCGGATTTCCAGGTCATCTCAGCAGGCGTGCAGCCAAGTGACACAAGAGCATTGGCAAAGCGGGCACCGTCCATGTGGAGCGGTAGATTGTTGGCTTTGGCGATGGCGTTGATCGCGCGGATTTCTTCCAGCGTGTGCACAGCACCCGCCTCGGTGACTTGCGTCAGTGTAATTCCCATCGGCTGGCCGCCGTGCACGAATGCCCCCGGATTTTTTGCAATGGCCTTTTCGAGCGCAGGAATGTCCATCTTGCCACTGGCCCCGGGCACGAGGAACAACCTTGATCCACCCGTCAGATATTCGATAGCGCCGCATTCATCTTCGGCGACGTGGGCGCTTTGGTGACAAAAGGTTATGCCGCCGGGCTTGTTGAACGAGGCGATGGACAGAGCATTGGCGGCGGTGCCGGTGGCGATGAAATAGACCGAGACATCGCGCTCAAAAATTGTCGAGAAGGTTTGCCCGACGGATTTGTCCACGTCGCTCGCGCCGTAGGCTGGAACGAAACCGGTGGAATGGCGATTGAGGTTTTCAGCTATGTTCGGATGGACGCCGGCCCAATTGTCTGATGCGAAATTCATGTTTGTCCCCGTTTGTTGAATGAGTCTGGCGCGGCAGGCCGCGCAATTGCAAGAGCAAACACCTGAATATCGAAACTGGAATTGACAGAAGGCGGCATTGGCGGTGAAATCCACTAAAGTCACATCAAATTGCCAAGTTGGACGGTGGAAAGCCGTTTTTTTCTGTCAAACTCTTGTGCGAAAACCTGAAATCTGCTTAAAGAAATTTAGGACAGCAATGCTGTCTTATATTCAGAGTTTGGATGGCTGGTTGCACAACGTGTCGCACCGGCTTTTCGTTTGAAGGGCTTGTCGAATGCCCTTGCGGAAACAGTTTGAGAAAGATCAGGCCTTTTGTGAAGCAGGGCTTGAAACAAGATCGCACTCAACATGCGGTCCACGGTGTGGAAGGACAGGACGATGACGATTTTGACGCCATCTGCAGTAACGGGAATTTTGTCCGCTGAGCAGAACCGTGCGACCAAAACCGGCAAACGCGCCGGTCTCCCGCTTGCCCAAGGCCTGTATGATCCACGCAACGAGCATGATGCCTGTGGCGTCGGCTTTGTGGCGTCGATGAAGGGCGCCAAGTCGCACAAGATTGTGCGTGATGGCCTGTTCATGCTCGAAAACCTGACGCATCGCGGCGCGGTCGGCGCTGACCCGTTGATGGGCGATGGTGCGGGCTTGTTGGTGCAGATTCCGCATGCGTTTTTCAAAAATGACATGGGCAAGCTTGGCGTTGCGCTGCCTGATGTGGGCCACTATGCCGTCGGTTTCATGTTCATGCCGCAGGATGCGGCGTTGCGGGCGCATTGCGAAAATATTGTCAAGGAAGTCGTCGCCGCAGAAGGCCAGGTCGTGCTCGGCTTTCGCGATGTGCCGGTGGACAATTCTTCGCTGTCCCAGGATTTGGAAATTGCGGCGACTGAGCCGTTTCATCGCCAGGTGTTTATCGGGCGCGGGGTTGGCATTGCCTGCGAAGACGACTTCGAGCGACGCCTCTTCATTATTCGCAAGGTGATTTCGGGCCGGATTTATTCGGAGACGCAAGGCCGCGACAACGGTTTTTACATCGTGTCGCTGTCGTCGCGCACGATTGTCTACAAGGGCATGTTCCTCGCCTATCAGGTTGGCGCCTATTACAAGGACCTTGCTGATCCGCGGTTTGAATCGGCGCTCGTGCTGGTGCATCAGCGGTTTTCAACCAACACGTTCCCGTCATGGAAGCTGGCGCATCCGTACCGGATGGTGGCGCACAATGGCGAGATCAACACGCTGCGCGGCAACGTCAACTGGATGGCCGCGCGCCAAGCATCCGTAGACTCAGAACTGTTTGGCAACGACATCTCCAAGCTTTGGCCGATTTCGTATGAGGGGCAATCGGATACGGCCTGCTTTGACAATGCCTTGGAATTCCTGTTTCAGGGCGGCTACTCGCTTGCCCATGCGATGATGATGTTGATCCCGGAGGCTTGGGCTGGCAACAAGCAGATGTCGCCTGAGCGCAAGGCGTTCTACGAATATCACGCCGCGCTGATGGAGCCGTGGGACGGCCCCGCTGCGGTGGCGTTTACGGATGGCCGCCAGATCGGCGCGACGCTCGACCGCAACGGGCTGCGGCCTGCGCGCTACATCGTCACAGACGACGACCGGGTGATCATGGCTTCGGAGGCGGGCGCCTTGCCGGTTGCCGAGGAAAAGATCGTCAAGAAGTGGCGCTTGCAGCCGGGCAAGATGCTTTTGATAGACCTTGAGAAGGGCCGCATTGTTTCGGACGAGGAGATCAAGGCGGAGATGGCCAATGCCTATCCGTACACCGATTGGCTGAAGCGCACGCAGCTGGTGCTTGAGGATCTCAAGCCGGTGGAGCCGCGCGCGGCGCGCACCGATGTGTCGCTGCTCGACCGTCAGCAGGCCTATGGTTACACGCAGGAAGACACGAAAATCCTGATGGCGCCGATGGGCACGACGGGGCAGGAGGCTGTCGGCTCGATGGGCACGGACACGCCGATCTCGGCAATGTCCGACCAGTCGAAGCTGTTGTTCACCTATTTCAAGCAGAATTTTGCGCAGGTGACCAACCCGCCGATCGACCCGATCCGCGAAGAGCTGGTGATGAGCCTGGTCTCGTTCATCGGGCCGCGCCCGAACATATTTGATCTTGAGGGCAACTCGCGCCGCAAGCGGCTTGAGGTGCGCCAGCCGATATTGACCAATGGCGATTTGGAAAAGATCCGCTGCATCGGGCACACCGAAGACCGGTTTGACACCAAGACGCTCGATATGACCTACCCTGTGAGTGAAGGCGCGGGCGGAATGGCTGGCGCTTTGTCGCGGCTTTGCGAGCGCGCGGAGGCGGCGGTGGCTGGCGGTTATAACATCATCATCCTGTCGGATCGCCAGGTCGGGCCGGACCGGATTCCGATCCCGTCACTGCTCGCGACTGCCGCTGTGCATCATCATTTGATCCGCAAGGGCTTGCGCACGGCGGCCGGGCTGGTGATCGAAACGGGCGAGCCGCGCGAGGTGCATCA
>JANMQE010000491.1:0-4809 GCA_031370195.1 Phyllobacteriaceae bacterium | reverse complement strand
GGCAGATCATCATGGATCAGTGAATAGCAATGGATGCATTCAAGCGCCGCTGCAACACGCAGCGCCGCCTCGCGGTTTCCATCAAACAGCGCCGCGCTTTCGAGCACCAGAAACGGCCGCAGCCGCTTGCCGCCGTTCAGGACGCCGTAGCGCATCGCCGCAACGAGCCGCTCAGGCCGCTCAATCTCGCCGTCCTGCAACTGTCCGGACAAAAGCGCGTCAAGCACCGCCTCCACCTCAAGCGCCGCCGCGCCGAGGCGTATGTCAAAAGCTGGAATCTCCGCGCCATCGCTCATCCTCCGGCCATCGCCCGAAACGGGTGAATGGTCAAGACTTTTGGGATCAAGACTTGCGCGCCAAAGCCGTTCATCATTGCGCGTTGGTTGAAGGGCGGCTAAGTCAAACCGGACGGACAAAGCGGGCGGCGCATGGTGGACAGCCGGGCAACGGAACAGGACGCGCAGGTGGCGGGCATCGGCAAACTTGGCAGTTACGGCTGGCGCGGCACAGTGCGGAAAATCATCCGCTACGGGCTGATGCTGGCCGCGCTGCCGCTTGTTTTGATGGTCATCTATATTCTTCCAATTGTGCATCCGGTTTCAACGCTGATGCTGAAAGACCTGGTGACGCTGAAGGGCTACGACCGGCAATGGGTGTCGATCGACGACATCGCGCCGGTGCTGATCCACTCGGTGATGATGTCGGAGGATGGCCAATATTGCGCCCATTCCGGCGTTGACTGGACCGCACTCAATCAGGTGATTGACGATGCGATGGACGGCGAAGGCTCGCGCGGCGCGTCGACCATCCCGATGCAGACGGTCAAGAACCTCTTCCTGTGGAACTCGCGCTCGGTCATCCGCAAGGCGGTCGAACTGCCCTATGCACTTGCCGCTGATCTCATCTGGTCCAAGCGGCGGTTGATGGAGATTTATCTCAACATCGCCGAGTGGGGCCCGGGCATTTACGGCATCGAGGCGGCGGCGCAGTCATATTTCAAGACATCCGCCAAAAACCTGTCGGCCCGTCAAGCCTCTCTGCTCGCCGTCTCGCTGCCAAACCCGATCCTGCGCAAGCCCGCCAAAGCCTCGCGAGGCCTCATCCGCCTCGCTCGCCTCAACGAGCGCCGTGCGGCGCAGGCGGGGGGATACGTGGATTGCGTGGCGCCCTGAATTTTTTTCAGCGCTCTGTCTGGTCAAAACAACATCGCGCGTGTATAGGCAGCGCACAAATTTCTGAAAATTTGCCGGTTGCCACGCGGTCGTTCCGCTTTTTCCGGCTGTAACGTCAAGATGGAGCCGTCCCATGGCAGTGCCAAAAAGAAAAACTTCGCCGTCCAAGCGCGGCATGCGCCGTTCGGCTGATGCGCTTGTTGCCCCGACCTATGTCGAAGACAAGGCCTCGGGCGAACTGCGCCGTCCGCACCATATCGACCTGAAGACCGGCATGTACCGCGGCCGTCAGGTTCTGGACGCCAAGACCAAGTAACTCATCTGCAAGTGTGGATTTGGGGGCCGGTGCCATGCGCACCGGCTTTTTTGTGTTTGCGCTCGCAGCCATTGTTCAGCCATGATCGCCCGCGACGATTGATGCGGGGCGTCAGGCAGGCGGGCACATGGAAATTCTGGCGCAAGTCACGGCTTCGGCGATCATATTTTTCGCGCGCATGATCACGGCTGTGCGTGGCATCTGGGTTGGCATTGAGCCATCGCGGCGGCAGCGGGTTTATTTTGCCAATCATGTCAGCCATGGCGATTTCGTTCTGGTTTGGACGGTTTTGCCCGAGCGATTGCGGCGCAAGACGCGACCTGTCGCCGGTTCCGATTACTGGATGAAGTCGCGGATGCGCCAGTTCATCGGGCGAGATGTGTTCAAATCCGTGCTCATTGACCGCGATCCGGAAACGCGCACCGAAGATCCGGTTGAAAAAATGGTCGAGGCGCTGGATGAGAACGCTTCGCTGATCGTGTTTCCCGAAGGCACGCGCAATTCATCCGACCAGCCGCTGTTGCCGTTCAAGTCCGGGCTGTTTCATCTGGCAACCGCGCGACCGTCCGTGGACTTGGTGCCGGTGTGGATTGCCAATCTCAACCGGGTGATGCCCAAGGGCGAGTTTGTGCCGGTGCCGCTGATCTGCACAGTGACATTCGGCGCGCCGGTGCATGTGCAAACCGGCGAGGCCAAAGACGATTTTCTCGCCCGTGCCAGCGCCGCGCTGTTGGCACTTTCGCCACAGCAGAACGGCGGTGCGTCATGAACGCGACGTATGCCGATCTGTTCACGTTGCTTGGCGGCCTCGCCGCTGTGCTCATTGTCGCCTCGATTGTCGGCTTCATCTTGCAAAAGCGCCTGTCGCCGGATGGCACGAACACCGTCATCGAAAATTTGAACGACCGCATCTACGCTTGGTGGGCGATGGTGGTGCTGATCGGATTGGCGCTGATGTTCGGTCGCACAGGCGTCGCGCTCCTGTTTGCCTTCGCCTCCTTTGCCGCCTTGCGCGAATTTGTGACGCTGACCAACACCCGCCGCGCCGACCATTGGGCGCTGGCGACCGCGTTTTTCATCATTTTGCCGGTGCATTACTATTTCATCTGGGCGGGCCGGACGGGCATGTATTCCATCTTCATCCCGGTCTATGCATTTCTTTTGATGCCGATCATTTCGGCGCTGCGCGGCGACAAGGACCGGTTTCTGGTGCGCATTGCCGAATTGCAATGGGCGCTGATGATCTGCGTTTACTGCGCCTCACACGTGCCGGCACTGCTGGACTTGAAAATCCCCGGCTATGAGGGCCGCAACATTTTGCTCATCGCCTTCCTTGTGGTGGTCGTCCAGTCGAGCGACGTTTTGCAATATGTCTGGGGCAAGCTTGCGGGCAAGACCAAGATCGCGCCCGAACTGTCGCCGTCCAAGACCGTTGAAGGTTTTGTTGGCGGCGCGATATCAGCGACACTCATCGGCGCGGCCCTTTCGTGGATGACGCCGTTCGGCCCGTTTTATGCCGGACTTCTGTCATTGGCAATTGTCGTGATGGGCTTTTTTGGCGGGCTGGTCATGTCGGCCATCAAGCGCGACCGCGGTGTCAAGGATTGGGGCCACATGATCGCCGGACACGGCGGTTTCATTGACCGGCTCGATTCTGTCGTCTTTTCCGCGCCGATCTTCTATCACCTCGTCCGTTATGGCTGGGGCACCTGATGACCGAGATCAAAAACCGCCGCCCGCTCGCCAGCCGTCAAACCGGCTGGGCCGCCGCCTTGACCAAGCGCCTGGCGGCAACGTCGGTGACGCCAAACCAGATTTCGATGGCCAGCATGGTTGTGTCTGCTGTTGCTGGCGCAGCCTTCTGGGCTTCGGGACATGCAGACGGTGCAGATCGGATTGCTTTGCTGCTCGCCGCCGCGCTGTTCTGCCAATTGCGGCTCCTGTGCAATTTGCTCGACGGCATGGTCGCGATCGAGGCGGGCAGGAGCGCTGCGGATGGTGCATTCTGGAATGAGTTCCCGGACCGCGTTGCTGATATTCTCATCTTCGTCGGCGCAGGGCTTGGCACAGGCGTTCCGGCGCTTGGCTGGGCGGCGGCGGCGTTTGCGGTGCTCACCGCTTACGTGCGCGAGCATGGCCGGGCGTGCGGAGCGGCGGCTGACTACTCCGGCCCGATGGCAAAACAGCACCGGATGGCGGTAATGACCGCTGCGGCAGTGATCTCGATTTTCGCGCCAATTTGGAACGGTTTTGGAGCGATTTTGGAGCTTGCTCTGTGGATCGTCGCCATCGGCAGCGCCATTACCGCCGTCCGCCGCGCGGCAAGGCTGATCGCCCATCTTCGCGCAGTTGTGCGCTGAGCGCCTGTCAGTTAAGCCTGACAAACCAATTACCCGATTCACCTGCCGCCAACGGAGTAGCCCATGTTTGCCAGCGTCCCTTTGATGGCCGTCTCGTTCATCCTCTACAATCTCGTGGTGTTCGGCTTCGGCGCTGCAGGCGGCGACCCGCTGCAGGGCGAAGTGTTCTCGATGGGCATGATGTCCGGAGGGCGTTTTTCGCTGAACATGGGCGACGGGCTGATCGTCGCCTCGCTGATACTGCTGTTCTTTGAGATCCTCAAATCGACCCGCACGTCAAACGCCTCGGTGCTCGATCATTTGCTCTCGACCGGCGTGTTCATCCTGTTTCTGGTCGAGTTCCTGCTCGTGCCTTCAGCTGCAACCGCTGTGTTTTTCGTGATCATGGTGATGGCTCTAATCGACGTGATGGCCGGGTTTTCGGTGTCGATAAGGTCGTCGGGCAGGGATATCAATTATAACTGATAGTTTCCACCCTCGGCGCTGCCCCTCATCCGCCCCTATCGGGGCACCTTCTCCCCGCAAGATGCGGGGAGAAGGAGGCGCGTAGCGCCGGATGAGGGGCGGCGCCAAGGGTCGAGTTTGGCTGCGCCACTCGACAAGTCAGCCCATCACCCCTTGCTGATCGTCTCCAGCTTGCGCTGCATCGCGGCAATCTGCTCCTTGAGGTCGCTCAAATCGTCCTTGCCCGGCTCGCCGACCGCAGGTTTGGCGGCTTCGGCGGCGGCTTGCGTGGCTGTTGCGCCGGGAGGCGTGAACGGGATGAACATTTTCATCGCCTTCTGGAACATTTCCGTGTTGCGGCGCACGGTGGCTTCCATGGCCTTCATCGGCTCGATGCCGATCATGCCCATGGGCGTCTTGCCGAAGGCGGCGGTCAATTGTTCGCGCATGCGTTCCTGTTCGACGGCGAAGGATTTCAGCGACTGTTCGAGGAAACTTGGCACCACCATCTGCATCT
>JANMQE010000471.1:0-2979 GCA_031370195.1 Phyllobacteriaceae bacterium | reverse complement strand
AGTTCACTGTCTGCACGCTCCCTTGTTGAACACGAGGGGATTATCAGGCTGTATTGAAGATGGGTGGATAAGTTGCTGCGGAAAAAGTTGTGGTTTGAATGATATCAATGGGTTGGCGGCGTTTTGCTGAAGGATAAGTCTGGGAGCGTTGGCTGCTCATCTGGCTGACTCGCCCTCACCGCTTCACTGCGCGAAGCCCCTCTCCCGCTTCGCGGTAGAGGTTGGCACCGCCCGTCCTTCGAAGCCCGCGAAGCGATAGATACTCAAGGGCGCGCACATTGCTAGTCACTCTTTCGACTGCTCGCCTCTGCCCGCAATTTCACCCAATACTCCAGCCGCTTGCGGATATCTCTTTCAAAACCGCGCTCCGGCGGGTCGTAGAACGTCTGGCGGCCCAGCTTTTCCGGGAAGTAATCTTGTCCCGAGAAGGCGTTGGGCGTGTCGTGGTCGTAGATGTAGCCGTCGCCGTAGCCTTCCTCGCGCATCAGTATTGTTGGCGCGTTGAGGATGGTGCGGGGCGGGACCAGCGAGCCGTGCGTTTTCGCGGCGCTCATGGCGGCTTTGAAGGCTGTGTAGACGGCGTTCGACTTGGGCGCTGTGGCGAGGTAAACACAGGCCTGCGCCAGCGCCAACTCGCCCTCGGGCGAGCCGAGATAATCGTAGGCTTCCTTGGCGGCGAGCGTGATGACCAGTGCTTGTGGATCGGCGAGGCCGATGTCTTCGGATGCCATCCGCACCAGGCGGCGCCCGATGAACAGCGGGTTTTCACCTGCGTCCAGCATGCGGCTGAGATAATAGAGCGCGGCATCGGGATCTGAGCCGCGCACGGATTTATGCAGGGCGGAGATGAGATTGTAGTGCCCGTCCTGCCCCTTGTCATAGATCGGCGCACGGCGCTGGACGATGGCCTGCAAGGCAGCGCCGTCAAATGTCTCTCCGGGCTTTGCTGCGCGCCAGACTTCCTCGGCAAGCGTCAGCACGGCGCGGCCATCGCCATCTGCCATGCCGATGAGCGACTGGCGCGCATCTTCATCAAGCGGCAGCGCCCTGCCCTCAAGCGCTTCGGCACGGTTGAGCAACTCGGCAAGGCTTTGTTCGTCATGCGTCTTGAACGTCAGGACACGGGCGCGGGAGAGGAGCGCGGCGTTGAGTTCAAACGACGGATTTTCGGTGGTTGCGCCGACGAGGATGATCGTGCCGTCTTCCATGACGGGCAGGAAACTGTCCTGCTGGGCGCGGTTGAAGCGGTGGATTTCATCGACAAACAGCAAGGTCTGCCGCCCGCCCATGCGGCGCACTCGCGCGGTCTCGAACATCTTTTTGAGGTCGGCAACGCCGGAGAAAATTGCTGAAATCTGCTCAAACGCCAGTTCCGTCTCGCCCGCAAGCAGCCGTGCGACCGTTGTTTTGCCGGTGCCGGGCGGGCCCCAGAAAATCATCGAACCAAGTGTGCCGGACGCGATCATGCGGGTGAGGACACCGTCTTCGCCAGTCAGATGGCTTTGCCCTGTAACTTCGGCAAGCTTTTGCGGGCGCAGCCGGTCTGCCAGCGGACGGTAGCCGATGTCGCGGGCATCGACGGCGAACAGGTCAGCCATGCATGCGCCTAGCGGAAAAACTGGCGGATGATCTGGCCGCCGCGGTTGATCTTGAAACGCCAGAGCGCAGCCGGCTTGTCCATCAGATCGGCAACCTGCTGTGCAGACTCGGCGGCAACGCCGTTGATCTCGAGAATGACATCGCCGGGCCGCATGCCAAAACGGACGGCGGGCGAATTGCGGTACACTTCCTTGATGACAACGCCCGAGGCATCGCGCGGCATGCGCAGCTGTTCGGCAAGGCGCGGCGACAGGTTTGTGAGAACCGTGCCCGACAGCGGGCTGCGGCCCTCGATGGTTTGCTCGTCTTCCGGCGCAGCCTGCGGCGCGGCATCAAGCCTGATCGCGATCAGCCGCTTCTGGCCCCGGCTGAGCACCTCGAAACGCGCCGTCTTGCCAATGCCTGATGTCAGCAGCCGGTAGCCGAGCGCATCGGGATGCTCGACCGGAAAACCATCCATCGCCAGCACCACGTCACCAACCTTGAGGCCGCCCTTTTCGGCAGGCCCGCCGCGCACCACGGCATTGACCAGCGCGCCAATGGGGCGGTCCATGCCGAGACTGTCGGCGACATCGGAGGTGACCGGCTCGAAGGTTGCACCAAGATAGGGCTGTTCAACGTGGTCGCCGCCCGCCTTGGCAGCATCGATGACCGTGCGAACAATGTTGGACGGAATGGCAAAGCCGATGCCGACCGAGCCGCCGGACTTGGAGAATATCGCCGTGTTCACGCCGATAAGCTCGCCCGACATGTTGATCAGCGCACCGCCGGAATTGCCCGGATTGATCGCCGCGTCCGTCTGGATGAAGAAGCCGAAATCCGAGACGCCGATCTGCGTGCGGGCGAGCGCCGAGATGATGCCTGATGTTGTCGTCTGCCCGACCCCAAACGGATTGCCCATCGCCAGCACCAGGTCGCCGACTTCCAGATCATCGGAATTGGCCAGTTGCAGCACAGGCAGGCGCTCGCGCGTATCGACCTTCAGGATTGCAAGATCGAGGCGGTCGTCCTTGAGCAAAATCTTGCATTCAAACTCGCGCCCGTCGGCGAACGCGATTTTGACCTCGTCAGCATCGGCGATGACGTGATTGTTGGTGACGATGATGCCGGACGGATCAACGATGACGCCGGAGCCGAGCGAAGACTGCATGCGCGGCGGCCCATTGAAATCCTCGCCGAAGAACTGGTCAAAAAAAGGATCGCCGCCAAAAGCGGAGCGTCCCCGCACTTGCCGCGCGGCGTAGACATTGACCACAGCTGGCGATGTCGCCTTGACGAGCGGCGCGAAAGACAGTTGGAGTTGCTCGCGGCCAAAAGGCACACGGCGCTCAATGCCGGATTGGTCACTCAGTGCTGCAGGCGGATTGTCATCCACGGCAC
>JANMQE010000407.1:0-2627 GCA_031370195.1 Phyllobacteriaceae bacterium | reverse complement strand
GGTCAGGCCGCAAGCCATGGGGCGAGTCCGCGGTTGTGCGACGACGGGAACGGAACAACGGAACTGTCGTCGGGCTCCTTCCGCCATTGCATCGCGGATACGGCCAATGGCTTGCGGCCGCTGAAGCAGTGGACGTTCCTGATCCGCTGCCCACTGGCGAGGCCGGCTGCGCCGACCGCCGCCAGTGCCACACGAATGACCGTCGTCCGAACGCCGACGAAGGACAACCCATCATACGAGGCATCCCGCCCCAAATACGCCCGCCCGATCTCAGCAATCGGTGGTAGCTGTAGCGGGGCGACGGGATGGTCTGCCACCGAAGAACGAGCGCGGATATTGGGTTGACTGGGCTCAGCGTAGACTGCCATGTGGGAGATTGGGCGGAACAACGAGTGCGTATTTTCTCCGTACCGTCGCTAGGGCGGTTTTGAAAAAACAGAGAACAGGTTTGCTGGTGCGGATCAAGAACTCTCTCGGTCGTGTTGTTTGATCATCGTCTCGCCATGCTGGTACATGAGAGGATCAGAGACCCCAAACTGCCGTATCAGGCGTTGATGATCCGACAGAGCGCCAAACTTCTCTAAGGGTTTTCCCCAGTGAGGACACGAGGCGTTGTGGTTCTCGACCTGCTCCAACTAGCTGGGGTCCTGATCTCTGGAATCGGATTGTAAAGCGCCGACCCCCAGCCGGGCCAGCACGACGAGCAATAAGTCGCCGATCGGCTGCGGACCGGCGCGCCGCCCGCGGCGCGTGGTCACAAGCCGGGCTTGCAACGGCGCAGCTTCGGCGGCATGTTCCTGCGGAGGCACCTGCGCGGACGCGGCCTGCAGATCAAGCAGGATTTGGTCCGGTGGCGTGCCGTGTTCTTTATGGAAGGCGAGCAGCTTGTCGAGGATATAGTCGCGCTCGCGGCAACTCGGATGGCGGAACACCTGCCGGCCCGCAACGATCTGATAAGCGATGCGTGAGAAGCGCGAGGCCACTGCGACGCGGCACCACTTCGGCCCATGCCCGTGCTTTTGCCAAAGGGATGCCAGACCGCGGAAGTGCGCGTTGCACTTGATGAGGTTGCTGGAGATCAGCATCAGGATGGCGCGCAACGAACGATTGGCGCAACGGATCAACTCGCCGTT
The DNA here is from genome assembly GCA_031370195.1 of Phyllobacteriaceae bacterium. Taxonomy (GTDB): domain Bacteria; phylum Pseudomonadota; class Alphaproteobacteria; order Rhizobiales; family Rhizobiaceae; genus JANMEX01. The sequence continues at coordinate 1,494 of JANMQE010000407.1, read as the reverse complement.
CGCGAGGTCGACCGCATCGCTTTGGTATCGCGAAGGGTAGAGGCCCGCGCGGCCCGTGATCCCACGATGGCTGGCATAGTTGCTGATCGGCCCCATCTCGCCGGCCAGTTCCGCCGCGCTGACCACGTTGATGCCTGGATGGGAGAGCAACAGCACGTAGGGCGTTTGCACCAGGAGTCGCGCTAGATCGCGTTCCAGAGCCTGAATTCTGGCGGTTTTCGCGAGGCGGTCGACATCCAGATCAAGCCATAACCGGTGCTGAATTGCTGCCAATGGATCCGGCGTCGGCGCCAGCGCGGCCCAGGCTACAATCCGTTCCAGCGTCGGCATCAGGAAGCGATGCTTGGCTTCTTTCAGCACGCGCGCCAGCCCTTTCACGCCCGCCTCACGGATGGCGGTCGGCGACGCGAACCGCCGAGCGATCTCCAGGTTCGCCTCGTTGGCCCAGAGATTCTCAAAGCAGGCGGCATAGCCAGGCAGCACCGCCTCAAGGCGTTCCCGCATCTGGCAGTAGAGAGCCGATCGTTTCTCAACCAGGTCGCGCCGATGCCGAGCGAGCAGTTGCAGTTCGCGCGACACGTCGTCGAGGGCCAACTCAGTCAAGCCAAAGCCGTTGACCGCGGCGCGAAAGATGGCGGCCAGGTCGTTGTCGTCGGTCTTCACGCCGGGATTGGCAGGCTGCCTGAACTGCTTCGTCGCGAACGGATGGACGATGCGGATTTCGAACCCCGACGCGGCCAACGCGCGCTTGACCGGCAAGTGATAGTTGCCGGTCCGTTCCACGGCAACGATCACATCGCGCAGGCCGTGCTGTGCCATCGCCTCGCGCAGCAATGTTGCCGCGCTCGCAAAATGCCCTTGCGTGTGCGGCAGCAGTGTGGGGCTTTGCAGAACCCTACCGTAGAAATCACACAACATCCATTTGGACTGGGCCTTCGCGCAGTCCACGCTCACGATGCCAAACCGCTCGGGACCAACCTTCTGCACCCGCGGATGCAACACACCATGTGGCTTGTGGACCGTGAGTTTGGGACTCGAACGACGTTTACGAGACTTCGCCTGAATTGCAACGGCCATGTGCGACTACCTCCATCCAAAGGAACTGGGAAAAGCCCAATTCCCAAAAGGTAGCCAGCGCGATCCCTGCCCCACAGATGATTTCTTGTGAACGGGGACATACCAGAGGCACGGTTAGCGCCGCTGGTCTTCGCTAACTTCTCACCACGTCATCAACAACTCGCCAGGCTGCGAGTCCGCTCCCCTTACGCGCGCCGCTCGCCCAAATCAACTGTGAAACCAGCCGTCATCACGGCGACGAGCATTGACATTCGTCGTTACAACTGCAACGACTGGTAATGCCTGCGTTCGCGGCTCAGGCGCGGCCGGCGGTATAACCCATGCCGGCAAGGCCGCGAACAGCACTGCGTTGGCGGCGAAGATCGCCGGCACGACGAACACGCCGCTGAACCAGCACCAACCTACTAGCCCGAACAT
>JANMQE010000394.1:0-2154 GCA_031370195.1 Phyllobacteriaceae bacterium | reverse complement strand
AACTCCGGATGGTATTGGTCGGTGGAGCCTGTGACATCAAAAGTGTCCGGCGGGTTGAAGTCGTTGTCACTGGATGGCGCTGACATTGCCGCGCCCGGCGTGAGCACTGTGCCGTTTACCACTGATTTCCGGCGAAACTATCTTGCAGACGGTCTCGATGGCGAGACGCTGAACGTCTACGAGACGGAAGTGTCGCTCGGCACGGAAGATCAGATCGCGCGGTTTCGCGTGATGGGCAACAACAATGAATTCGAAGCGGAGATCAGCGAATTCTCAATATCACTCTACTTTTATCTGACCCTGTTCGGGCTCGGCTCGATCGCCGTCAATGCGATTGCTATTTTGGCCGGTCTGCGCCCGCTGAAGCGTGCCCGTGAAGCGCTCGCCGCTGTGCGCGAGGGCAAGGCGCACCGGTTGGACGGCGTATTTCCTCAGGAAATTGAGCCTCTGGCCAACGAGATGAATGCGCTGATCGACAATAACAGGCGTATTGTTGAACGCTCCCGCACGCAAGTCGGCAACCTCGCGCACTCACTCAAAACGCCACTCTCGGTGATCATCAATGAGGGCCGGGAAGTTGGCGGAAGGCCGGGCAAACTTGTCGGCGAACAGGCGCAAGCCATGCAAACCCAAATTCAGCACTATCTGCAACGCGCCCGCGTTGCCGCACAGCGCGACAGCGTTGTATTCCGCGCACCGGTTTTGCCGGTTATAGAGCGGATGCTGCGGGTGATGCGCAAACTGAACCCTGAAAAGGTGTTTGGTTTTGAGACTCACGCGGGCGAGGTCATGTTCGCCGGTGAATCGGAAGATTTTGAAGAGATTCTCGGCAATCTTCTCGAAAATGCCGCGAAGTGGGGAAAGAAGCGCATTCGCATTGCAGTTGAGCCATCGGGTTCGGCGTTCAGGGTGACAATTTCTGATGACGGTCCGGGATTGGGCGACGACCAAATGACAGAAGCGCTGAAGCGGGGCAGGCGGCTTGACGAGACAAAGCCTGGAACGGGGCTTGGTCTTGCGATAGTTGCAGACATTGTGCGTGAATATGGCGGCGAGTTGAAGCTTGGCCGCAGCGATCTTGGCGGCCTCGATGTCAGCTTTACCTTGCCGAGGGCGATTTGATGATGAGGACTATCGTGTCCAATTGTCTCAAGCTGATTATGCCGGTAGGAACACACATGACAACTCGAACTGATTTGCCGGAAATCTCATGAGAGCCAGGATTGCACTGATCGTGTTGCCTCTGTTTCTTGGAGGTTGCCAGACCACTCTGCTTGGCAACCGGATCACGCCGCAGCTGAATGCTGGAGGGGCGGGCGCAGTCTTGAACGCCGGAATTTCTGGCGGCGGTCTTGTCGGCGGGCCATTTGGAATCAGGCTTGAACGGGGCGACCGGACAATGGCTTTTGAGGCAGAGTATAGAGCGCTCGAATACAGCAAGGGCGGTGAATTGGTCACGTGGGCTGGCAAGACCAGTACCGTCTCCGGAAAAGTCGTCGCGGCACAGCCATATCGTGTGGGCTCACAGGATTGCCGCCAATACAGCCACGAACTTGACCAGTCCGGCACTGTGACGAACGCGCGCGGCACGGCTTGCCGCAACAATGATGGGACATGGTCGTTGCTGGAGTAACCGCGACCAATTGACAGGCATGACGTCTGACAGTCTGCATTGCCGCTGAAACGGAAAGCCACTATCTACCAACCATGATGTTTCCGGTCGTTTGTGCGCTCCTCACATTTGCAGCGGTATTGGCTGTGTTGCTGCCATACTTGCGTGGTCAGTCGGCGTCAGTTGCGGTGGCGCTTGCGCCGGACGCGAACGACCTTGAAGTTTATAAGGATCAGTTGCACGAAATCGTCGATGATGAAAAGCGGGGCATCATCGGCACGGCTGACGCCATTGCCGCACGCACTGAGGTTTCGCGCCGAATCTTGAAGCTGAGCCTGACTGATGCGCCGTCGGTTGCGGCAGACGTATCGCGGAGCGGCAAAAAAGTGGCCCTAGTGGTGGCGCTGCTTGTGCCGCTGGCAGCGTGGGGTGTTTACGGTTTCACCGGATCGCCAGCACTCCCCGACCAGCCATTCCTCGCGCGGCTTGAAACGCCGTCAGGACAGGCATCACTCGAAGTTCTCATTGCCAAGACCGAACAG
>JANMQE010000379.1:0-4483 GCA_031370195.1 Phyllobacteriaceae bacterium | reverse complement strand
CCCCCAAAGTTTCGTGATTAGCCGTCTTCTCCCCACGTCTTCCGTGGGGAGAAGATGCCGACAGGCAGATGAGGGGAGCTTGGCAGCAAAATCCCCGTTTGCAGCCTGCAAAACAACCTTTCGCCGCAGCATTGCCAACCGGCTCAGTCCACCATAATCTGAACATGGTGGGGCTTCCCGGCATCAGTCCGGTGGAGGGATTTGTCCATGCTTGGCAATTCATTCATACGCAGTTTTGAGTTGATTTCGCTGCTGGCGCTCAGGTTGCTCGCCATCTCGTTCGTCTTCTTGGCTTCCATGACCGCCCTATCGTCGGCGCAGGATTCCGATCCGGCAACCGGCAAGAAGATGGACGCGGCCATCGCGTGTCTTAACCGGCTCTCGGAACGGGCGCTCGATTCCCGCAGCCGCTACATCGACTGGGCCGGCGACAAGCCGCAGATGAAGAAAAAGCCGCGCAATGTGCTTGGCCTTTACACAATCTACGAAACCGATGACTGCGCCAAAGGCGTTTCAGAAGCTGCTTCCGCAATGCCGAACAATCCCCCGCTTGAAGAGGCCAGCGCCGGCTTTGTAAAATCCGTTCAAACCTTGGAGCCACTGCTGAAGGAAGCAGACGACTATTACGAACAGGAAAATTACAAGGACGACAAATTTGCCAAGGGCAAGGACATGCATGGCAAGCTGCTTGCGGCATGGGATGATTTCCGCGCGGCAGACCGCAAGCTACGCGGTGTGGTACAAGACATAGGCGACGTGCGGCAGACGGCGGAACTTGCCCGTGTTGAAAAGGAAGAAGGCCGTTCGGCAAAGTTTTTCATGATGAGCACGTTCCTCAGCGCCAAAGCGCTGGTCCGCGCGGAAGCATCCGTGGACATGGACAAGATGGATCTGGCCAAGGTGACCGAGCTGCTGGCGGCTTACGAAAAGACCGTCAAGGAGCTCGAAGATTTCGCCGCGAGCGCGCAAGGCAACAGGATCGATTCCTTCTACGTCAATGCTGCCAAGGATGTGCTGGTCAGCGCCAAAGGCCTGATGCGCCGCGTGCGCGACAAGACCGGCTTTGACCAGGGCGAGCAGATGATGCTGGACCAGCCGGGTGCCGGGTGGATGATAGAGGGCTCGCAACCACGCTTGATCCGCGATTTCAATCAGCTGGTGGATAATTATAACCGGATGTGACGTTGGCGATGGGCGGGTGAGGCCGCAGGGTTCGTCTGGGGTTAGCTGCTCGGCGTCTCGCCTGTATGATCGATGCTCCTGACAGGTTTTGACCAGACGGCATGCTAAACCAAATGGGCAAAAGTCATAAGCAGTTCAGGAAAAGCGCATGTCATCCAATCAAACTGATTTCGATTTCCTGCACGGGACTTGGATTGTCCGTCACCGTCGCCTGACCGAGCGGCTCAAGGGCAGCGACACATGGGAAGAGTTCGACGGTACCAGCACCACCGCTCCGGTGATGGGCGGGTTTGGAAACGTCGAAGACAATGTCCTTAACTTGCCGGACGGTGCCTACAAAGCCGTCGCGCTACGCTCTTTTGACGATGCGACAGGGCTTTGGGCGATCTGGTGGCTCGACGGGCGTCATCCGCACAGGCTCGACGTCCCGGTCGTCGGGCAGTTTTCTGACGGGATCGGCACGTTCCCGGCCGACGATGCGTTCGAAGGACGGCCAATCAAAGTCCGCTTCCGCTGGTCGCATGAAACACCAGACACATGCCAATGGCAGCAGGCGTTTTCAGAGGACGGCGGCCAGACCTGGGAGACCAATTGGGTGATGGATTTTACAAAAGTGGGTGGAACGCAGCCTACCCCGCAGCGTTGATCTCAATCACATGCCGGTCCGGGTCGATCAAATAGGCCTGCGGAAAGCCTGCCAAGCCTGTTCGCTTTACCGCCACACGTTTCATGTCGCCATCTTCCAAGTCTTCGCGATAGCCCTTTGTCGCCAGTTCCGCCATCGCGGCCTCAAAATCAGAAACCCGCAAGGCGAAGTGGACGTCATTGTTGTCGATGGTGCCATTGGCTCGAAATGTGCCATTTGCATTCTGAACCAGATGGACCTGCGATGTCCCTGCCGCGAGCCAGACGCCCGGTATATCGAATGGCGGCCGCTTGATGGGCTGCATGCCGAGAATGTCGCGGTAAAACGCGGCAGAGCGGTCAAGGTCAGCGGTTACAATGGACACATGGTGAAGAAACATATCCATGGCGTGCCTCCACATGGATGATTTTCGATTTGAGCGTTATGGCTCTAGGTGGAGCCACTGACAGCGGCGGGATTTTATGGCAAGACCAACAAAAGAGCCGCAGGACGCATTGAAATGCGTTCAAGGGGCTTTTCGCCGGTATTGACGCAAAAGCACCCGCTGAGTGTGGTTTCAGCTGAAGTCATTATGCCCCACGATACATAGCCGAATTTTTCACCGGTGACAATTTTGGCAATCCGGGGACGCGGCGTCATTGAGGCAGTCTTCTTCCAGCCTGATGCGGAGTCACTTTGGCAGGGCTCGAAAGGAAGTGAAGGACCACCTCAATCACGCCTGGTCCCCGATTTTCTTCTTCCCCTGCATTTTTTTGCGACAACAGCGATAAATCTATCCACCCTCCAAAAACCTGACCCTACAATGCCAGCGCGTCAATCCCGGCGCGAGAGGCAGGCAGTATGGACTGGAACAGGGCGGTCGAGAGAAACAGTGAGGCGCTTCGCACGATCGTGGCGGCGCTGTTTGCGATGCTGGCAACGGCTGGCGGACCCCTCTCCGTCACGGGCTCTGCCCGTGTCCAGCCGATGGAGAGGGGCCTGCGCCCTGATGCAAGCGCCGCCTTTACCCTGCCGCGCCGCCTCTACGCCGCCATCATGCTCATCCTGCGCCCGGCAGAATCCGCCGTCCGCCGCCTTATCCTCATCGCCGCCAAAGGCCTCTTGCTGAAACCCCGCGCCCCACGCCCGCTGCCTGCCGGGTTCGCCGGATTCGCCAAACCCAATTCCTCGCAAACGCCATCCTTCAGCCTGTTCGATCCGATCAAACACTTCCCGCTTGAAGCCAGCGACAACAATGCCCTGCCGCATTTCGTGTTTTACCATGGCGACGACGCGCTGTTCCGAGCACAGGATCACTTGCCGCCCGACGAACCCATCGACGCCACTCAGCTTTTCACCCGCTTGCGCGCCATCCGCGCCGCACTGTCAGACGTCCCTCGCCAGGCGCGCCGCCTCGCCCGTTGGCAGGCGCGGCGCGACCTTCTGCTCAAGGCGAGACGCCGCACCCGCGTCTCCGTCTTCCGACCCGGTCTGCCGCCCGGCTGGCGGCAGCGGCCAATCCACGAGATCGACGATGTGCTGAAGGAGTGCCACGGGCTGGCGCTTCATGCGGTCAACGGGCCCGACAGCGGGTAAGTTTTATCCTGCGGTGGCGGCTTTTTTGCCGAAACATCCCTCAAACGTCCGTCTTTCCGGGGCCGCAACGCGGAACCCGGAATCCAGAGTCGTGCCGGTGGATATTTATCAACAAAATCAACGTGATAAAGGTCGATTTGTTATAATTTGGTATTCTGCTTCTGCCTTCCCGTCTCTGGATTCCGGGACTTGCTGCGCGATTACGGAAAGACGGCGGGGCAACCAAATGTGCTCAATAAGCCGTTCGCCGCTCATCTGACGGCGATCTGCCAAACTGCTGCCTGTAGCTTTGCGCAAAATAGGAATGAGAGCCGAAGCCTGTTGACAGCGCCACTTCCAATATCGGCTGATTGGTCTGGCGCAGGAGTTCGCGGGCGCGTTCCAGGCGCAGGCCCATGTAGTAGCGGCCGGGGGTCATGTTGAGGTGTTTCAGGAACAGGCGCTCGACCTGACGGACGGAGAGTTTGACGGTCTTGGCGAGCTGGCCTGCCGTCATCGGCTCTTCGAGATGATCGGCCATCAGTTCGACCACTTTGCGCAGCTTTTCGGAACGGCCCGACAGGTCCCGCTCGCGGCCGATGCGCTGGCGGTCGGTGCCGGTGCGGATGCGCTCGTGCTGAATCTGGTTGGCGACCTCGGCGGATATCTGCGCGCCAAGATCGGTGCGGATGATTTCCAGCATCAGGTCGATGGCGGTGGTGCCGCCAGCGCAGGTGTAGCGCTTGCGGTCAATCTCAAAGACGTTGCCCGTGCATTCGACATTGGCGAAACGGTCAAGGAACGCGGCGCGGTTTTCCCAGTGCAGCGTGCAGCGGTAGCCATCAAGTTGACCGGCCTCTGCCAAGAGAATTGTCCCGAGCACTATGCCGCCGAGCCCTGCCCCGCGGCGGCCCTGTGCACGTATGGCGGCAAGCACTTTGGGCTTATCGGGCGGATCGAGCTTGCCCGACGCGCAGACAAACAAAATGTCAGAAAGCGGCAGCGTCGAAAGCGAGTGATCCGGCTTCAACTCGATGCCATTGGAACCGCGCACCAGATCGCCGGTGACTGTCACTGTATGCCATTTGTAGAAATTGCGGC
>JANMQE010000345.1:0-6363 GCA_031370195.1 Phyllobacteriaceae bacterium | reverse complement strand
CGCAGGGTCGAACAACACTGAAGAGGCCATCGATCTGGCGCGTTATGCCGAAAAGGCTGGCGCGGATGCAATCCTGGTTGTCACACCCTATTACAACAAGCCGAACCAGCGCGGCCTCTATGCCCATTATTCGGCCCTGCGCCCGCAATCACCGGAACGCGCTTTGCGGCAACCTCGATGCAGGTCGAGACGACCTTCTTGTGCTCGTCATGCGATAGCGTCGGTGATTCACCGGTGGTGCCGACTGGAACCAGCCCGTGCGTTCCTTCACTGATCTGCCATTCAACAAAACTGCGAAATGCTTTCTCATCAAAGCGCCCGGCCTTGTCGAATGGCGTGACCAGCGCTGTGATGGAACCCTTGAGCATTTCGGTGAAACTCCTGAATTGTGCGCTGCGCCGCCGCAGCCATGGGAAAGCGGCGCACCATAGTCTTGCCGCGTTCAGGGGGCAAGCCTATCTGTCAGGTGTCGTAAGGCAATTGAACACGCGTGGTAACACTTTGTTTAACCTTGCTTTCATGCCTCCATAGTAACTTGGGAGTTTGCTCGCATTTCACAAACGACGGCCATGAAGAAATATGTTGCCCCGATCGTTCTGGTGGCCAGTCTGCTTGGCATGACCAAACACGCCCTTGCGCCAGCGGCAACAATCGATCCGGTCGTAACCGCCTCGATACCTGTTTCGCCAACCATGGATTTGGCAAAAATCGCGCTGAAGTTCGGCTTGGATGCGCTGAAATTGGACGACCTGTTGCGCGCGCGCGCCATTCGCGACAGTCTACCAACTGGCAGTCTTGACCGGCATATCCTGCAATGGGCCATTGCGCTTTCGGGGGATCGGACCGTGCCGTCAACCGAGATTGCCGAGGCCGCACGTGACCTGCCCGGCTGGCCCGGGCTTGCGGCCCTGCGGCGGAACTCGGAGCGTGCGCTGCTGCGCGAGAACCCTGCCCCGGCGGATGTCATTGCCGCATTTGGTGCGACCACGCCGCTGACTGCGCAGGGAGCAATGATTCTGGCGCGGGCGCATGTTGCTGGCGGCAATCTGGCAGCTGCGCGCAGTGTGCTCAGTCCGCTGTGGCGCAGTGCGGTGATGGATGCATCAGATGAGCAGCGCATCCTGTCGGAGTTTTCAGCTGTGCTGACGCGTGATGACCACACGGTGCGCATGGCGACGATGCTTTACGACGAACGTGTTTCAGCAGCTGGCCGCGTGGCTGCGCTTGCCGACGCGTCGTCATTGTTCAATGCTTGGTCCGCTGCCATCCGCAAGGATCGCAAGACGCCGGAATTGCTGAAGGCCGTGCCTGCGGCGCAGCAAAAGAGCGCGGGTTTCCTGTTTGCCAAGGCGCTCTATTTGAGAAAAACGCTGAAACTGAAAGACGCTGCGGCAGTCATGGCGTTGGCACCTCATGACAAGGACAGCCTGATCGACCCGGATGCGTGGTGGACCGAGCGGCGTATTGTTGCGCGCGCGCTGTTGGACCGCGGCGAGGCAAAGCTCGCCTATGCGACCGTAGCCAGCCACGCAGCAGAATCGCCTTCGGCCGCTGCTGAGGCAGAGTTTCATGCAGGCTGGATTGCACTGCGGGCGCTGAATGACCCGGATCTTGCTGCCACGCATTTCTCCAAGCTGCTGGCCTATTCCTCAATGCCGCAGTCGGCCTCGCGTGGCCATTATTGGCTCGGCCGCGCGCAGGAAGCAGCGGGCAAGGATGGCAAGTTGGCGTATGCTGAAGCTGCCCATTTTGGTACCTCATTCTATGGCCAGCTTGCGGCGGCCAAGCTTTCAGAGAAATCGCTGGAGTTACAGACGCCGACACCTGCCCCGCAAGACCGCACGCGTTTTGAAACACGCGAATCCGTGGCCGCCATTCGCCGTCTCGAAGCTGTAGGGCATGGCGCGAGGGCCCGCCAAATCTACTTTGCCATGGCCGATGAGCTTGGCAGTGTGGGCGAGCTGGCGTTGCTTGCTGATCTGGCAGAACGATATGGCGATCATTTTACCGCACTGAAAGTCGGGAAGATTGCAGCGGCGCGCGGGCTTGATGTGGGCACCCTTTCGCATCCGCTTGGCGCCATCCCTGACGCAGCCAATATCTCCGGCTCAGGCAAGGCACTGGCCTACGCCATCGCGCGGCAGGAAAGCGAGTTCAACACGGGCGCAGTTTCAAAAGTTGGCGCACTTGGCCTGTTGCAGCTGATGCCCGCCACGGCAAAGGAGGTCGCCGGTCGCAACGGTTTGGCCTATGACCGCACACGCCTCACCGCTGATCCCGCGTATAACGCAACGCTTGGCGCGCATTTTCTTGGCGAGCAGATCGACCGGTTTGACGGTTCCTACATTTTGACTTTCGCCGGTTACAATGCCGGACCGCGCCGCTCCAGGGAGTGGATTGCCAAGTATGGCGATCCGCGCGGAAAAAGCGTGGAATTTGCCGTGGACTGGATCGAGCGCATTCCCTTTACCGAGACCCGCAACTATGTTCAGCGGATTATGGAAAACTACCAAGTTTACAAAGCGCGCCTTGGCGGCACCGTCAACATCGAGAGTGACCTGACGAACGGACGGCAGAGTTGACCGGCGATTTCAGCGAAAGGCGTTTCACGACCAGCGATGGGCTTAGCCTCTACGCGCGGATCTATGGTGTGGACGACCCCACCCTTCCAACAGTCGTTTGCCTTGCCGGACTCACACGAAATTCACGTGATTTCAACGGGTTGGCTGCGTGTCTTGCCAGACACGGTTATCGTGTCATCACCATCGACTCGCGCGGGCGCGGGCGTTCAGATTATGCACGCGACGCTGCCGAATACAATGTTGTTACAGAAGCGGAAGACGTTTTGTCCGGCCTGGCAGCGCTTGGCGTCGCGAAGGCTGCGTTTATCGGAACCTCGCGCGGCGGGTTGATCCTGCATCTTTTGACGGGCATGCGCCCGGCAGTCTTGAAGGCGGTGATTCTCAACGACATCGGGCCAGAGATTGAGCTTGACGGATTGATGCTGATCCGGCGCTACCTGCAGAACGCGCCCAAGCCCAGAAATTGGGCCGAGGCTGCCGAAATCCAGAAGAGCGTACATGGCAAACTTTTTGCCGCACTGACGGATGAAGACTGGATGCGGCATGCGGAAGCGATCTATCGCGAGGATGAAAATGGCCGGATCGTCGCTGATTATGATCCCCGCATCGCTGATACGCTGAATGCGCTGACACCTGAAACGCCGGTTCCTGCCTTGTGGCCACAATTTGAGGGTTTTGGCCATTTGCCATTGATGATCATCAGGGGTGAAAACTCGCGGCTTCTTTCCGAGCGTGTTTTCAACGAGATGGGAGTCCGTCACTTCGGCGGAGAGTTGTTGACCGTTGGGGACCAAGCCCATGCGCCGCATCTCGAAACAGGCGATCTGCCTGTACAGATTGCAGCGTTTTTGAAGAGCGCCTTTCAGGCATAAAACTGCAGGTAATTCTGTCGGTGTGCTTCACCCGACTGCCCTTCAAACTGGTATGGTGATCGCAAGCCACGTTTCCGAGGAAATTGAACGGTCGCCAAGTCAGCGGACGTTTTGCGAACGTGTCAATTGGCCCAGCAGTCCAATAATGCAGCGAAAAAACACAAAAACCGGCAGTTGTCTGCCGGGTTTTGATTCAAACCAACCGAAGTTGGAAAGAATTAGAACGAGCGCTGGAAGCGCACAACGCCACCGAAGTTGCCGCTGCGTGCAGCGCCGTCGTCATAAGAGACTTCGGTCGTGACCTTGAAGCCCGGAACAACAGTGTAAACGACGTTGGCAGCGATGCCGAAGTTCTTGTTTTCGTCGTAGTCAACTTCCATGTTCAGGCCGACCTTGTCGCTGACAGTGTAGGATGCGCCAGCCCAGATCGCGTAGTTTCCGCCCCAAGGCTTGAAGCGCGAGGTTGCGAACGTATCGTCTGTGCCGTAGCCGCCCATGACGAACACGGAGAAGGCGCCGAGCGTCGCGTCAACACGCAGCTTGCCGCCGAACTCGGAGGTCGACTCGTCGTAGCCGACAACGCCGGTCACGGCAAAGTCGCCAGCAGCATACTTGGCGCCAACGACAACGTCAGGAACATAACCGTCGCCGGTTGCGTTGTCGTCTTCAAGGGAGACGATCGCCGAGAAACCGTTGCCACCGGTGAAGGTGTAGCTGATGAGCGTGGTGTCAAACGGGCCGTAAGGAACGATACCGTCGTTGATCACGGAGCCAGCATAGCCAGCAAACGTGGTGTACGCGGATTCGTCTTTACCAATGCGCAGGCCACCGAGCTCGATGTAGGCGAAGTTCAGAGAATACGAGTTTGCGCCTTCGTCGCCGTAGGAGAAAGTGTCTGCCGGATCGTCAGCGGTTCCGAAGCGACCATCAAGGCCAGGACCGCTTTCAACAACAGTACGCTTGGTGCCGAAGTTGAAACGGGTTTCTGCATAAGTACGCAGGGTGCCGAGTTCGGTGTCAGCAGCCGTAGAAATCTGAAGCGAGAGGCGAGCGCGCTTGAAAAACGCATCGCCATTGCCATCGCGACCGGTGTCTTCACCATTGCGATCACCCATGCCGATGTCATAACGGACGTATCCGCCGATCCTGAGGCAGGTTTCGGTGCCCGGGATGTAGAAGAAGCCAGCGCCGTATGCGTCGCAAACGCGGACGTATTCGACAGCTTCCGGCTCGGCGACAACTGCGTCAGCAGCGCGGGCGCCGGAAACGGCGACCAGTGCTGCAGCAGAACCGATAAGAAGGCTCTTGATGTTCATTTTCTGTCTCCAGTTTGTTGCGGGCTGGACTTATCTGAAAACCAGAGTGCCCCGTCCCCTTGATATGAAGAACGCCCGCATCTGCTTGCTTCCTTCTTCGCCCACATTACGAATGCGCAGCCTAAGTGCAACGAACAATGAGCCGACAAGGGGCTTTCGATGCTGCTTCAGTTGGCCATGTTGCAAAAACGCAACGAATTTGTTCATGAAATGGTAACGCAAGTTTACAGCCGTTAGCAATTGCGGCTGCTTTGTGGCGAAACTGGTGGGTTTGGTGCGAGTCGGGGGCGGAATCACATTTGGCGTTCCATAAAATGCGGAATTGCCGAACTGGACCAGGTCGCGCGGCGCCGTCGCCGGGAACGCGCGGCGATGAAAGTCCAGGATGCCGTTACCAAGTCTCGCTGAAACTGACTTTCGGTACCAAAGAAATGCGCCAAAGCGGATGCGGACAACGATTAGAATAACATCCTCGGCATAGCCCTACCATAAGCGCTTTGCCGCAAATGCGTGACCGGAGCCGGATTTGAGATAGGTCTCAAAAGATGCGGCCTTTTTCTGATCCGAGAATGCGACGTAGGTTACCAGTCGCCAAGGCATATATTTGGAGGTATGTATGGATTTTCCGGCATTGTGCTCTTGGAGACGCCGCTTGAGATCCGCAGTTAGTCCTACGTAGCGCTCTCTATTGTCGCTTAAACTTTCAATGAGATAGACATAAAACACGCACCGGCCCTCCTTCGCTAAAGCTTCGGAGGACATCCTGCTTCGCTCAAAGGAAAAAGCCAATCCTGCGAAGCTCGAAGAGCGTAGGCATGGAACGCGTACAGGCCCTCCTTCGCTAAAGCTTCGGAGGACATCCTGCTTCGCTCAAAGGAAAAAGCCAATCCTGCGAAGCTCGAAGAGCGAAGCAGGATGGCGGAGAGGATGAGATTCGAACTCACGAGGCCCTTTTGGAGCCTACTCCCTTAGCAGGGGAGCGCCTTCGGCCACTCGGCCACCTCTCCGCACCGGGTCCGGATAGACGGAAATCTGAAAGCCCTCAAGGACTAATTGCAAAGTCCGATTTTTAAGTGGCCCAAGCCGCAGGTGTTCAAGCTGGAAGCTCATGTTCCCATGGCGGATTGGCGCCTGCGCGGGAAACCGTGACGGCTGCGGCTCTGACGGCAAGAGACAGCGCTCCGGTGATGTCGTCCTTGCTGAGCGCAGCCAGACCTTCCTTCGACAGCTTGTCTGCCTTGTGCAGCCAAGCCAAAATCCCGGCGTTTACTGTGTCACCCGCACCGACCGTATCCACCACCGTCACTTTTACGCCCGGTACTTCGACTTTTCCGGACTGGCTGATAGCGGTCGCACCGTCCTTCCCGCGTGTCATCACGACGAGCTTGGCCTTGCCTTCAAGGAGCTTGGCGGCGAATCCGTCAAAATCGCCGAACGAATCAAAGAACGCCAGATCCTCGTCTGACAGTTTGATGATATCGGACATGGCCAGCATCCGGTCCATTCGGGCGCGGTGGGCTGCCTTGTCCTTTATAAACGATGTCCGGATGTTTGGATCGAAGGAAATAACGCGGCTGTTTTGCTCGCGGCGCA
>JANMQE010000331.1:0-4828 GCA_031370195.1 Phyllobacteriaceae bacterium | reverse complement strand
GAATGGGGGCCGGGCCAGGAAGAGATCAACGTGCGTTATGCCGAAGCGCTCGACATGGCCGACAACCACGTCATCATGAAAAACGGCTGCAAGGAAATCGCCCACACCATGGGCAAGGCCATCACTTTCATGGCCAAGTATAATTTCGGCCATGCCGGCAATTCCTCGCACATCCACAATTCGCTCTGGTCCGCCGACGGCAAGACGCCGTTGTTCCTCGACAAGTCGAAAGAGTTCGGCATGTCAGACCTGATGCGCTTATGGGTTGCCGGACAGATGAAATATGCCAAGGACTTCACTTACTTCCTCGCGCCTTACATCAACTCATACAAGCGCTTCCAGGTCGGCACGTTCGCGCCGACCAAGATCATCTGGTCGGATGACAATCGCACCGCAGGGTTTAGGCTTTGCGGCGGCGGCACCAAGGGCATCCGCATGGAGTGCCGCATCGGCGGTGCGGACCTCAATCCATATCTTGCATTTGCCGCACTGATTGCCTCCGGCCTTGCCGGTATCGACGAAAAGCTGGAGTTGGAAAAGCCGTTTGAGGGCGATGCCTATGCCGGTGCCAAGCTCACCGAAATTCCGAAGACCCTGCGCGAGGCAATCACGTCGTTGGAAAATTCCAAAATGTTGCGCGGCGCTTTCGGCGATCACATGGTCGATCATTACCTCCACACCGCGCGGTGGGAGCAGTTCGAGTATGACCGGCGGATAACGGATTGGGAGCTGCATCGCGGGTTTGAAAGGTATTGATAGATAGTTTGGAATTACTATTACTACCTTGAACGGAATTGATTCCAGGACTACAATGCCAGAATGATGGAAGGAACCAAATATCACCCGCTTTTCGAACACCTGCTCTATTCGGGCCAAGGTTCAATCAGGATGTCTTTCTCCGAGATTGAAACAGTTCTGGAAGCGCGCCTGCCGCCTTCAGCGCGGACGCGGGAAGAATGGTGGAGCAACAGTCCAAGCGGCCACAGCCAAGCGCGTGCATGGATGCGTGCAAACTATCGCGCCAGTGTAGATTTGGCCAGCGAGGCAGCCACGTTTATCTTGAATGGATGGCCCGACGAATACCGGAATGCCGCCCCAGATTTTTCCCGGCAAGAGCAGGCGGCGGGCTTGGGTGAGAACCAGCAGGCTGACTACGACAGCCCAGAAGACGGGAGTCGTGGAAACCATCCGCTGTTTGGCATCTGGAAAGGAAAAGTGACACTGTTGCCTGATCACGACTACACGAAACCCGCATTTGAAGCAGGCGAGGAGACATGACTGGCAGGCTCCTTCTCGATACGTGTGCAATAATTTGGATCGCAACGGACAAGAACATTGGATCAAAGGCGAAAGCAGCGATGAACGCAGAAATGCAGGCAAATGAAAGGCTCAGGGTTTCCCCCATTTCGGCTTGGGAACTTGGATTGCTGAGCGCCAAAGGGCGCTTGCCATCGACAAGGCCACCAATTGCCTTGTTCAAGGATGTGATCGCGACGCACGGCGTTAGAGTTGAGCCGCTGTCTCCGGAAGTCCTAGTCGAATCGTCGTTTCTGCCGGGAAAAATTCATTCTGATCCGGCTGACAGAATTCTCGTTGCCACCGCGCGTGAACACGACCTGACGATAGTCACCCGCGACCGCGCCATTCTCGACTACGGCGCTGCCGGGCATGTGAAGACCCTCGAATGCTAGTTCAAATGGAGTGCGCCTAATTGGATACGGTCAAGCTCATTTCCCCTATCGACGGCTCGGTCTATGCCGAACGCCCGATCATCACCGACATCGCATTGGATGCAGTTGTCGCCAATTCCCGCGCGGCGCAGGAAAAGTGGATGCTCACCTCATTTGACGAGCGCGGCAAATACTGCCTGAAATTCCTCGATGCGCTTTTGTCGATGAACGATGACATCACTACCGAGATCGCCTGGCAGATGGGCCGTCCGGTGCGTTACGGTGGCGAAAAGGGCGGCGTTGAACAGCGCACCCGGTTTGTCGTTGGCGCCGCCGAAGAGGCGCTGAAGCCGATGATGGTGGAGGACAGCGGTTCTTTCCGCCGCTACATCAAGCACGTGCCGCTTGGCATTGTTCTGGTCATCGCCCCCTGGAACTATCCGTACCTGACGACGATCAACACCGTAATTCCGGCCTTGATGGCGGGCAATTCGGTGATCCTCAAACATGCGGCGCAGACGCTGATTGTCGGCGAGCGGTTTGCCAAGGCGTTCGAGATGGCGGGGCTGCCCAAGGGCCTGTTCCAGAACATCGTCATGAACCATGCCCAGACCGTAAAGCTGCTCGGCTCCGGCAAGATCGACCATTGCAATTTCACCGGTTCGGTCGCGGGCGGGCGGGCCATCGAGAAGGCAGCGGCGGGCACGTTCATGACGCTCGGCCTGGAGCTTGGTGGCAAGGATCCGGCTTATGTGCTGTCGGACGCCAATGTCGATGCGGCGATTGAAACGCTGGTTGACGGCGCGTTCTACAATTCCGGCCAGTGCTGCTGCGGAATCGAGCGCATCTATGTGCACGAGAAAGTCTATGACGAGTTTGTCGAAGGTGCAGTGAAACTGACCAAGACCTATGTTGTCGGCAATCCGCTCGACCAGTCCACCTCCATGGGTCCGCTGGCGCAGGCGCGCTTTGCCGATTTCATCCGCGAGCAGAAAGCTGAAGCCACCCGCAAGGGCGCAACCGCGCATGTCAACATGAAGGTCGACAAGGATGTCGCCGGGTCCCCATACCTCGCACCGGAGATTTACACCGGCGTTGATCACCAGATGAGTCTGATGCGCGACGAGAGTTTTGGCCCTGTCGTCGGCATCATGAAGGTGCGGGGCGATGAAGATGCCATCGCGCTGATGAACGATTCGCCCTATGGCCTCACTGCTTCAATCTGGACACAGGATGTCGAGCATGCTGCCGCCATCGGCGACCGTGTCGAAACCGGAACTGTGTTCATGAACCGCTGCGATTATCTGGATCCAGCGCTGGTGTGGACCGGCGTCAAGGAAACCGGCAAGGGCGCGTCGCTCTCGGTCATAGGCATTCAGGGGCTCACAAGGCCGAAGTCGTATCACTTGAAAGTGCTGTCCTGATGCCGGGGTTCCGGGCTGCTGCCCCCGCTGTCGCCACCATTCTTGTTGACGATGAGCGCACCCGCGTCACGCGTTGGGATTTCGAACCCGGCGCGGAGACCGGCCATCATGTCCACGGCATGGCTTACATCGTCGTGCCGATGACGGACCTCACCATCCGCATTGAAGACGCCTCGGGCGTCAATGACCGGTTCGTGTCCGCTGGTGCTGCCTATTCACGCCCGACCGGCGTTGAGCACAATGTCATCAATGCCGGAGCTTTACCGATGAGCTTCATCGAAGTCGAAATCAAATAGTCAAAGAAGAAGTCCCATGGCCAAACTCGTCTCCAAATGGAACTACCCGACCACCGTCCGCTTCGGCGAAGGCCGCATCTCGGAATTGGCGGAAACCTGCCTGTCGTCCGGCATCAAGAATCCTCTGTTTGTCACCGATCCCGGCCTAGCCAAGATGCCGATTGTTGCGGATGCGCTAAAGGTTTTGTCCGATGCGGGCGTGAAGTATGGGCTGTTCCACGACGTGCAGCCAAACCCGGTTTCGGCCAACGTTGAAGCGGGCATTGAGGTGGTGCGCGCGGGCAAGCATGATGGCGTGATCGCTTTCGGCGGCGGGTCGGCGCTTGATGCGGCAAAAGTCATCGCCTTCATGGCCGGGCAGACCCGGCCGATGTGGGACTTCGAAGATGTCGGCGATTGGTGGAGTCGAGCTGATCCGGCAGGCATTCTCCCTGTTATCGCTGTGCCGACCACGGCTGGCACCGGCTCGGAAGTCGGCCGCGCCGGTGTCATCACCAATGAGGAGACCGCGACCAAGAAGGTCATCTTCCATCCAAAGATGATGCCGGTGATTGTGATCGCTGATCCAGTGCTCACCTCCGGCATGCCGCCGTTCATCACGGCCGGTACCGGCATGGACGCCTTGGCGCATTGTTTGGAAGCCTATTGTGCGCCGGGCTATCATCCGATGGCCGATGGAATCGCCATTGAAGGCATGCGGCTGGTGTTTGAAAACCTTCCGAAGGCGTTCGCCAACGGCAAGGATTTGACCGCCCGTGCCCACATGATGTCGGCCGCCGCAATGGGCGCGACCGCATTCCAGAAAGGACTCGGTGCCATCCACTCGCTGTCGCATCCGATCGGGTCGCTTTACCACACGCACCACGGCATGACGAACGCTGTGTTCATGCCCTATGTGCTGGATTTCAACCGCGAGGCCATTGAGGACCGCATCAAGCCGCTGGCACGCTATCTTGATATCAAGGGCGGGTTTGACGGCGTCCGCAAAGAGATCATCAAGCTGCGCAAGCATCTGAATGTGCCGAAGACGCTCGGCAAGCTCGTCAAGGATTTCTATCCGGACAAGAAACGTAAGCAACTCATTTGCGACATGGCAGTTGTTGATCCGACGGCAGGCGGCAATCCTGTGAAGCTGACCAAGAAGGGTGCGCTTGAGATTCTTGAGGCGGCCATTGCGGGGTAAGTGGGTGGCGCGCCCTGCCTTCGGCCCCCGCAAGGGGGAACCCTGTGGCGCACATTTTTTCATTGCCACGCCCCGTTGCCGGTCTGGCCATTGTCAAAGAACGGGAAGCGGGATGTGTGGTCCTGCCTCTGATAATTTAGGTATGTGACAAGCCACACACCCCGCACGTCTGGCACTTCACCCGGACAGGTCGGTATCCACCGAACTGGGCAAATGCTTGAGCTTTCGCCTCGCATTTGCATGCGCCGGGACCCC
>JANMQE010000304.1:0-2194 GCA_031370195.1 Phyllobacteriaceae bacterium | reverse complement strand
TAGGCCAGACGCGGCTCCGGTCCGAACTGCCACCATGCGCCAAATGCCAGGATGCTCGTGACAATGACAGCAGGCACAAACCAGCTGGAGACGATATCGGCTAGTCGCTGCACCGGCGCACGAGAGCGCTGCGCTTCGCCGACCATTTTCACAATCCGCGCCAACATGGTTTGGGAGCCGACATTGGTTGCTTCCATGGTCAGGCTGCCGGTCTGGTTGATCGTGCCGCCGATCAGCTTTTCGCCGGTTTTCTTGCCGACCGGCATCGATTCGCCCGTCACCATGGACTCATCGACCAATCCGGATCCTTCGAGTACGATGCCATCAACCGGAACCTTTTCGCCCGGACGCACGCGCAGCGTTGCCCCCTGAGCAACATGTTCGACCGGCACATCCTCTTCCGTGCCGTCTTCTCGCACAAGCCGGGCCTGCTTGGGAGCCAAATCCATCAACGCGCGCAAGGCACCCGACGTGGATTCGCGCGTGCGCAGTTCGAGCAGCTGACCAAGCAGAACCAGCACTGTAATCACCGCTGCCGCCTCGAAGTAGACTGCGACGGCGCCGTCGCTCTGGCGCAGCGCTTGCGGGAACATTTGCGGGGCGAGCGTCGCCACGATGCTGAACATCCATGCGACCAGTGTGCCGAGGGCGATCAACGTGAACATGTTGAGATTTCGGGTGACAAGCGATTTCCATCCACGCTCGATAAACGGCCAACCGGCCCAGAACACGACAGGCGTTGCAAACACAAGGCCGACGTAATTGGAGGTTTGCGGCGCGACGAGCCCGTGCAGATTGACGATATGGCTGCCCATTTCCAGTGCAAAGACTGGCAGCGTCAGGACAAGTCCGATCCAAAACCGCCGCGTCATGTCGGCGAGTTCGTGATTGGGTGCGCGCTCTGCTGAAATCACCAGCGGTTCCAGCGCCATGCCGCAGATCGGGCAGGAGCCAGGGCCGGACTGCCGGATTTCAGGGTGCATGGGGCAGGTGTAGATCGTCCCTTCGGCCATTGGCTCTGCCGCGCTTGTATCTTGAGCCAGATATTTTCCGGGATTGGCGATGAATTTGGTGCGGCAGGACCCGCTGCAGAAAAAGTAGGGCTTGCCCTTGTGGTCGGTCTTCCATTGGGTTGTCGCGGGATCCACTGCCATTCCGCAAACCGGATCCGTCGCTGACGCTGTCCCGACTGGTGATTTCGTGTGTTGCATATCCATGACGCGGCCCCTTTGAGGCGTAAACACTTTGCAAGCCGCAAACGTTCCGGCGTATCGGATTTAGTCGCACGCGGCTAGGCCGCTTCGCTTTCCGTCCATGCTCCAAGATGTTCTGCCATGATAGCAGACAGGCGCGCGAAGTTCACCGGCTTTGACACGTAATAGTCCATGCCGGCATCCATGCAGTCTTCCATATCGCCCTTGAGTGCGTGTGCGGTCAGCGCGACGATCGGGACGCGGCCACCGTGCACGGTCTCCAGTGCGCGAATGGCACCTGTGGCTTCTTTGCCGTTCATTTCGGGCATGGAAATATCCATCAGGATCAGCTTCGGCTGGTATTTGCGGCAGGCATGGACGGCTTTGCGGCCATTTTCGACAACGAGATAGGTGTAGGGCGTGGTGTCAAGATATTGCGAGATGACGAGTTGGTTGATGTCATTGTCTTCAGCAACGATGATATCAAAGGCCGCGTCATCGGACAAAATGGCTTCGAGAGCGGACGGTTCATCGGTCGGTTGATTTTGTATTGATGGCGCGGTGTTTTTGATTTCGGCTGGTTGCATGGCGGTGTTTGGAGTCTTCGCCTTCTTTGTGTTCAAGACAGCTGAAACGGTTTCGAGCAGCAGTGCGGAGCGGACCGGCTTGACGAGTGCGGCCTGAAGATTGAGTGCCACCATTTCGGTGTCATTTTTGGCGGTATCGACGGATGTCAGGAGAATGACCGGAATATCGGTGAACCGTTTGTCGCGGCGTATCTGCGACAACAGCGATTTTCCGTCTGACCCCGGCATCTGGAAGTCGAGAATGACAAGGTCAATCTCAACCGGAATGGTCGCTGCACGCTCCAGAAAGGCCAGCGCCTTGTCAGCGGATGCGACGGCGGCGCAATCCAGTTTCCAGGAGCGCAATTGCTCCAGAAGGATCGCCCGGTTGACCTGATTGTCGTCAACCACGAGGACGCGTTTGCCTGGCGTCGG
>JANMQE010000268.1:0-2851 GCA_031370195.1 Phyllobacteriaceae bacterium | reverse complement strand
GGGAATATACGTCGTCGTATGCGCATGCTGGCGGCGGATATCAGCGCCCGTCTGGCAATGCGGCCCGAACCGCTGCTTGAGAATGCCAAGCGCAGCGGCAATCCCCTCCTCGTTGCGCGGCAGCGCGAGAATGTCCGAAAGCGACATGAAACGGTCCCGTAGAAGGCGGCGCATGGCTTGCGCGGCAAATCAGTCAAGCTACTCTGGCGTCAGCAATCGCCAATGTCCACAACGGGAACCATCATGCCAGACACCACCCCGCTCCGCTCGCCGCTTATGACCGTCGAACCGCAATGGACCGACTACAACGGCCACCTCAACATGGCCTATTACAACGTCCTGTTCGACCGCGCCAATGACCACGCGCTGGCCACGCTCGGCATGAACCTCGACTATGTAAAAAGCCGCAAATTGACGATCTACACCGCCGAAATCCACGTTACCTACGTGCGCGAGCTGCACCAGAACCAACAGGTTTACGCCACCTTCCAGATCATCGACCACGACGAAAAACGCCTGCATGTCTTTCAGGAATTGTATCACAAAGACGGCTGGCTCGCCGCCACATCAGAGCAACTCGCACTCCACATCGACATGTCCGGACCAAAAGTGGCGCCGTTTCCGGAGGATATCATGGCCAACGTAAAGGCGATGGCGGCGGAACATTCCACGCTCGAAAGGCCGGAGCGGGTCGGGCGGTCGATCGGGATCAGGCGGAAGTAGGCGGAACCGTCAGCGCCACACTTGCCACCTTGGGATGCAGCCGCCATAGTCGCCCGTGAATCGGGGGACTTCATGAGCCAGCTGCTGATCAACCAGTTTCTGAACGATCTTGACCGCTACAAGAAATTCTCCGGCTCGCTCAATGAAGGCGTTATTTCCGAGGCGTTCAAGGATTTGCTCAAGGGCTGGGCGCGGCAGGCGAACCTGCATTTTATCAACCAGTATGACATGCAAAGCCCGCAGAAAAACCTGATCCGGCTGGATGGCGCGATCCTGCATGATTTGCGCGTGCCGCTTGGCTATTGGGAGGCCAAGGATACCAAGGATGATCTGGAAGAGGAAATCCGCAAGAAGTTCCTGAAGGGCTATCCGCAGGACAACATCATTTTCGAGAATTCGCACACTGCCGTGCTGATCCAGAACCGCAGCGAAGTGATGCGCTGCGAGATGACGGACACGAAGGAACTGCTGCGGCTTGTCTCGATTTTCTTCGCCTATGAGCGCGCGGAAATCCGCGACTTCCGCAAGGCGGTCGAGCAGTTCAAGCATGACATTCCGCAAGTGCTGAAAGCGCTGCGGGGCAAGATTGACGATGCATATGCGGGCAATCCGGATTTCACGGCGGCGGCGAACAAATTCCTGCAGCACGCCAAGGACACGATCAATCCGGCGATCAGCGAAGATGATGTGCGCGAAATGCTCATCCAGCATATTTTGACCGAGGAGATTTTCGCCCATGTGTTCGATCAGGGCGATTTTCACCGCGACAACAACATCGCCAGGGAACTCTATGCGCTGGAGGCAAAGTTCTTCACCGGGCAGTTGAAGCGCGAGACGCTGAAGGGGCTGGAAACCTATTACGCCACTATCCGCTCCAACGCGGCGCTGATCACCAGCCATGCGGAAAAGCAGACGTTTTTGAAGGTGATCTACGAGAATTTCTACAAGGTCTATAACCCGAAGGCCGCCGACCGGCTGGGGGTGGTCTATACGCCGAACGAGATCGTGAAATTCATGATCGAGGGGGCGGACTGGCTTTGCCAGAAGCATTTTTCAAAATCGCTGATCGACCGTGATGTGGAAATCCTTGATCCGGCAACGGGCACCGGCACGTTCATCTGCGAACTGATCGAACACTTTCGCGGCCAACCGGAAAAGCTGGCGCACAAGTATAAAAATGAGCTGCACGCCAATGAAGTGGCGATATTGCCCTATTATGTGGCGAACCTGAATATCGAAGCGACCTATGCGGCGGTGAGCGGGCAATATGCCGAGTTTCCGAACCTTTGCTTTGTCGACACGCTGGACAATGTCGCGGGTCTTGGCATTCGTGCAGGCTATCAGGCCGATATGTTTGCCGGATTGTCGGAAGAAAATATCGAACGGGTGAAGCGGCAGAACAAGCGCAAGATTTCGGTGATTATCGGCAACCCGCCGTATAATGCCAATCAGGCCAACGAGAACGACAACAACAAGAACCGCGAATACAAGCGCATCGATGAACTGATCAAGGCGAGCTACATCCGGCTTTCCACAGCGCAGAAGACCAAGGTCTATGACATGTATGCGCGGTTTTTCCGCTGGGCCTCGGACCGGATGCACGATGATGGCGTGCTGGCGTTTGTGACCAACCGGTCGTTTATCGACAGCCGGACGTTTGACGGATTCCGCAAGGCGGCTGCACAGGATTTTGCTGAAATTTACGTGATGGATTTGGGCGGCGATGTGCGCGCCAACCCGAAACTGTCCGGCACGAAAAACAATGTGTTCGGTATCCAGACCGGCGTGGCGATTTCGTTTCTGATCAAGCGCATCAAGCACAAGGACTGCAAGATATTCTATGCGCGGCGGCCCGAGATGGACACGGCAGATGACAAGCTGGCGTTTCTGGGGAACACGAAGGCGTCTGCGATTTCGTATGAGCGCGTGGTGCCGGACAAGAACGGGAACTGGATCAATCTGACGGAGAATGATTGGGAGGATTTGATCCCGGTCGCCGACAAGAAGACCAAGGCGGCGAAGACGAAAGGGCAGGAGAAGGCGGTGTTTCGGCTGTTTTCGAATGGAATTGTTACTGCCCGTGATGAGTGGATGACCGCTTATTCACCCAGCCAGTTGCAGCCTAAAG
>JANMQE010000232.1:0-1756 GCA_031370195.1 Phyllobacteriaceae bacterium | reverse complement strand
TGATGCCCGTATTCACTGGCGGCGTAGCATTGGCTTTGAATTGGTTGACGTGGTGCCCAGGTCGAAGCGGGTGCGATTCCTCCGTGATATTTCATGTCATACGGAAAATTATGTTCAGTGAAATCTTTTTCTGGATTGAGTTTGCGTCCGGCTTCGAGGACTAACACCGTCATCCCTCGTTCGGTCAGGGCTTTCGCTGCCCATCCACCCGTCGCGCCGGAACCGACTACGATTGCATCGTAAATTTTTTGTTTCGTTGATTTTGCTTTTTGCATCGCGTGCCTCGTTTGAAATTGTTTGAGTTAGTAGGGTTTGAAATCGCGGAAAACACAATTTACCGCAATCCCACAGCCTTGTCCATTTCAGGGCGAACTCAGAACTGACTACATTGGCAAAAGTTCTACAGGGATTTCATTTTCCATTTAGGATTTGCCAGTTTTCATTGCTTGAGACGCTGTCACCAGAATGAAAAATGGAAACTCATCAATGGAATATGGAAAATGATGCCTCCGCCCATTCAGACAGAGTTATCGTTACCCTCTACTTAATAAATATTCAGTCAGTTTAGTTTCTTTGATGATCAGAAAATGTTCAGCGCTCCGCTCAATCAAGCCGAGGGCACGAAAATTTTCCATAAACTTGCTAATCCTGGGGCGTGTCGTTCCCACCATCTCTGATAATTCTTCATGGGAGATTTTAGGCTCAATGCGAATGCTGCGCGGGTCTTTTTTGCCGAGTTTACGCGCTAATTGCAATAAGGTCTTGCCCAGTCGCTGTTCGCTGTCCACCGTTACCAGATTAGAGATAACCTCCTGCTGATCGGCAATGCGGACAGCTAGATACTTCACAAAGCCTGTGTACAAGGAATCGCGCTGTAGCCGTTCAAAAAACCTGGCACTTGGAATTTGTTTTAACTCTGTCTCCGACATCGCGACAGCCGTTTCCAGGCGCTGACCAAAACCAGACAGGCAAAGCTCGCCGAAAATGTCTCCCACGGTGTGAATGGCTAAAATACATTCTTTTCCGTCCGGTGAAAGCATGAGCAATTTGATTTGACCACTGGTGATAAAATAAACCATTCCATCTTGATCTCCACACGTATACGCATGCTCATGTTTGGCAATCTTAATGCCTTGCGAATTCATAGTTTCGGATTGCAACGAATCCTGCAATTGTCGCTTGAATTTATCAATTTCGGGGATGTGCTGAATCATGTACGCCTTTCTTTGAAAAACCTGCAACACTTCACTTATAAAAACATCGCCCAAGTGGATACATGAAAAAAACACTTGGGCGACGGAAGGGGGTCAGGAAATGCTAATTATTAAGTTGCGCGCGGCGACGGACTGGTCATTTTTGACGCACTGACTTTAAGCTGATTAGTAACGCGCTTCACACCTTCCGTGGCTTTGGCGACGCGCTCGGCTTCGTTCTTTTCTTCCATCGTTTCAACGATCCCGCGCAAAGTGACCATATTACTGTTCACGTCCACGTTAATTTTGCGTTCCGGTGTTGCGGAGTTCCCAATAAGTTTAGTCACAATTTTGGTATGTATCCACGCGTCATCTAACGAGTTACCAATGCTTTCGCCAGACGCTTTAGCTTTCGTTCGTGTTTCGCTAGCCTTATCTTCTGTCCATTCGGCACGGGTGAGTTCGCGTGGTTTCACCTCAATTTTATCAGTCAAAATGAGAGCAGCATGTGTGCTTTTGACTAACTCAACTGCCTTGGAACGTAAAGCTTGCGTTTCCACCGT
>JANMQE010000219.1:0-2788 GCA_031370195.1 Phyllobacteriaceae bacterium | reverse complement strand
GCAAGCGAGCGATGTTTGGTCGCATCAAAGCGGCCGACATTGATCGAAATTATCTGAGCCGCCTTGGAGAAAGCGGTCCACGAGCCTGTGGTGAAATCCTGCAGCCGTGTGCCGACCGCCAAAATCACATCGGCCTTTTCGGCGAGCGCATTGGCTGAGTTTGAGCCGGTCACGCCGATGGGCCCACAATTCAGCGGATGCTCGAACAGCATGTTGGCGCGCCCGGCGATGGTTTCACAAACAGGAATGCCATGAGTCTGCGCAAACGCTGCAAGCTCTGCCGTGGCCCCCGAATATTGCACGCCGCCACCGGCAATGATGAGCGGAGCTTTGGCTGTCTTCAGCATCGCGAGTGCATCTGCGATATCGCGTTCGTCGGGCACTTGTCGGCGAATGCGATGAACGCGTTCTTCAAAAAATTCAACCGGATAGTCATAAGCCCAGCCCTGTACATCCTGTGGCAAAGCAAGGAACGCCGGGCCGCAATCTGCAGGGTCCATCATCGTTGCAATCGCATTGGGCAGTGACTGGATCAATTGGGCCGGGTGCGTGATCCGGTCCCAGTAGCGCGTGACCGGTTTGAACGCGTCGGTCACCGAAATTGCCGGGTTGTTGAAATGCTCAACCTGCTGCAGCACCGGGTCAGGCAGACGGGTGGCATAGCCGTCGCCGCAAATCATCAGGAGCGGCAAACGGTTGGTATGAGCAATGGCCGCAGCCGTAACCATGTTGGTCGTGCCGGGTCCGGCGGATGCTGTCACAAACATGAACCGGCGGCGCAATTTCTGCTTTGCATAAGCAATGCCAGCCATGGCCATGCTTTGCTCGTTCTGTCCGCGCCACACCGGCAATTGAACCCGATGGTTATACAGCGCCTCTCCAAGGCATGTCACATTGCCATGCCCGAAGATCGCAAATCCGCCGCCGCACAACCGCGTTTTCTTGCTGTCGATTTCAATAAACTGCGCCGCCAAATGCCGCACGAGCGCTTGCGCCATGGTCAGCCGAACAGTGGATGAAGGTGCTTGCTGTTTCAAACTAGAGCTCCAGACTTGTCAAATCTTGGCGTCATGCTAAATGGCCATTCGCTGTTTTGCAATCGATTGCAAAAATAAAGGTTGGCTTCCATGACAGAGATCGGAATTGGCGTTGTTGGTGCCGGCTACATGGGCAAGGCGCACTCTGTGGCAATGGCCGCTGTCGGTGCCGTTTTTGACACCCGCCTGCGCCCGCGCCTTGAAATGATCTGCACGACAACGCCGGAAGGTGCGCTGCAAAAGGCCAAAGCCTATGGCTTTGCAGATGCCACCAGCGATTGGAAAGTGTTGGTGGGTAATCCGCGTGTGGAAGCCATCGTGATCGCCAGCCCGCAAGAGACACATCGCGCCATCGCTTTGGCGGCGTTTGCGCTTGGCAAGCCGGTTCTGTGTGAAAAGCCATTGGGTGAAAGTCTGGCGGATAGCCGCGCCATGGCAGCCGCCGCAGAAAAGACCGGCACCATCAATATGGTCGGTTTCAACTACATCCGCACACCAGCCTCCCAGCTTGCCCGCGAAATCATCGCCAATGGTGAGATTGGCGCGATTACCTATCTGCGCGGCGAGCATACCGAAGACTTTCTGGCGGACCCGTTGCTGCCGTCAACCTGGCGTACGAGGGGCCGGGCAAATGGAAACATGGGAGACTTGGCACCCCACATAATCAATGCGGCGACTGCGCTTGCCGGACCGATAAAGGCACTGATCGCAGACATTCAGATCGTCCATCAGATGAGGCCCGGGCTGAATGGGCCTGAGGCAGTGACCAATGATGATCACGCGCAGATCATGTGCCGTTTTGAAAATGGTGCCATGGGCGGGCTCTACATCAGCCGCATCGCGACCGGGCGCAAGATGGGATATGCCTATGATATCTATGGCACCAAAGGTGCAATTCGCTTTGATCAGGAGGATCAAAATGCGCTCTGGCTCTACAAGGGTGATCAACGCCCGGACAGGCAAGGATTTACCAAGATTCTCACCGGCCCTGAGCATCCGGACTACAAGCCATTCTGCCTTGGACCGGGCCATGGAACCGGCTACCAAGACCAGATCATCATAGAAGCGCGCGACTTTCTTGAAGCAATCGCCAGCGGACATAATCGGTGGCCAACATTCCGCGACGGGATGATGGTGAACCAGATCATCGAAGCTGCATTTTGCTCTCACGATGAGCGCCGTTGGGTAGACGTCGCTTCGATCTAAATTGCTTGGATATATGGAACCGGAAATGACAATCAAAATTGGAAATGCACCATGCTCCTGGGGCGTCGAGTTTGCGGCTGATGCACGCAATCCTTCATGGGAACGGGTTCTCGATGAGTGCAAGGCCGCAGGCTATGAGGGCATTGAACTCGGGCCTATCGGGTTTATGCCGGAGGATCCTGCGATACTCGGTGAGGCATTGGTCAAGCGAAGCTTGAACTTGATAGGCGGCGTGGTGTTCCGTCCATTCCATGATGGTGCAAAATGGGATGAAGTGATTGATGCGTCGGTGCGCACCTGCAAAGCACTTGTCGCACACGGTGCCAAGCACTTGGTCCTGATCGATTCCATTTCACCCCGCCGGGCGCCTACCGCAGGTCGTCCGTTGGAAGCTGAACAGATGAGCGAGCCGGAGTGGCGCAATTTCGTGGGCCGGATCCACACCATTGCCAGCATGGGCGCGGAGGAATACGGCCTCACGGTTTCAATCCACCCACACGCCGCCGGTTTTGTTGACTTTGAACCCGAGATCGAGCGCCTGCTGA
>JANMQE010000183.1:0-12730 GCA_031370195.1 Phyllobacteriaceae bacterium | reverse complement strand
GCTGCTCGCCGCCGGGGGGCTTTTGATGCTCTACGGTCTGTCGATAGCCGTCTACCATGCTGGCGTCGAATGGGCTTGGTGGGCGGGCCCAACCGACTGCTCGGCAGCAGCGACAAGTGTCACCACCGATGCAGGGACGCTCCTCGATGATATCAATACCATCCACCCGCCATCGTGCGACAAGGCGGCAATTCGCATTCTCGGGCTTTCGATGGCCGGCTGGAATGTTCCCGCAAGCATGGCGCTGATGCTCGTCGCCTTCCGCGCCGCTTGGAAGGCTTGAAAAGCAGTGTTATAGTGCATACGGAGAAATTCGTGCAGCCGCGACGAAAATGCGGGTTCGCGAGAACCGAAGCGGAATGGATTTTTTGTCCATGAGCACCGGAAGCGCAGCGAAACCGCATTTGCAGCCCGGCTGAGCGGATTTCGGGCCTAGGGTTCGAGAACTGTGTCCCAATACAGATAATCCATCCAGCTTTCATGCAGATGGTTCGGCGGGAAGGACCGCCCATTGTTGTGCAGATCCTGCACGGTTGGCTGGTATGGTTTCTGACGGGGATGCATGCGCGCGTGGTTCGGCATGTGTCCGCCCTTTTTCAGATTGCATGGCGAACAGGCCGCAACGACATTTTCCCAAGTCGTCTGCCCGCCGCAACGCCGGGGAACCACGTGGTCGAACGTCAGGTCCTCCGGCGTTCCGCAATACTGGCATTCAAACTTGTCGCGAAGAAACACGTTGAACCGTGTGAACGCCGGATGCCGGGCTGGCTTGATATAAGTCTTCAGACACACAACGCTTGGCAGCCGCATCGAAAACGACGGCGAGGAAACCTGCGTGTCATACTCGGCAAGAATGTTCACACGATCAAGGAATACCGCCTTGATCGAATCCTGCCAGGACCAGAGCGACAGCGGGTAATAGCTCAGCGGACGGTAATCCGCGTTGAGCACCAAGGCGGGAAGGGAATTGGGCGAAACCGCAATCGTCAAGAATTGCCTCCAAAAACCACGTCAAGAATCACCGCACTGTAACCAGTGCATGCTCGCTACGCACACTGTAGTTTGCTCATGACGGGAATGTGAAGCCCGAAAATTCCATTGTAGATGCGGCAAAAGGCCGAAGTGGATAGCCAGACATCGCTTTGGCACCGGCAAATCAGATCGGGGTCTTTCCATTCAACCCTCGCCGGACACCGTAGTAGGCCCACAAAAGCCGCGATGCGGCACCCCTGTGCGGAGACCAGCCTTTCGTCATCTCAACAAGCTTCTTCGCCTGTGGCCGCTCCGGCAGATCGAAGATCATCTGGAACGCATTTTGCAAAGCGATATCGCCGCCGGGAAAAATGTCCGGGTGCCCGGCTGCAAACAACAGATAGACCTCGGCTGTCCAAGGACCGATTCCCGGCGTCTTGCTCAGTGTTGCAATTGCGTCTTCAGCAGGCAGGCCGCAAAGACCATGCAGATCAAGCGATCCATCCTCGCACGCCGCCGCGACAAGCAGCAACGTCTTCAGCTTGGGTCGGGACAGGCCGCAGCCAAGCAATGCCGCTGGATCACTCCGCAGGAACAACCCCGTCTCATGCAAACAATCCTGCGCTGCAAGGCGGCCATAAATCGCGTCCGCGCTAGCCTTGGAAACCTGTTGCGAGACGATGATGTTGGCAAGACTTGCAAACCCCGGCGCAGTCCGGCGCAACGGAAGCGGACCGGCAATCCGGGCGGCGTCTGCAAGCCGAGGGTCCAGCCGCAACAATCCTTCCAGCTGCTCGGTCAAATCATCCAGCGTCTCAATTGTCCGCACGGCACTTTCCTTGTTTGCATCACGACCCTATCAACAGAACAACAAACAAGGAAAGGCTTGGCAGCAGTGAGTCCACCCGTTTTCCGCTTTGCGCCAAGCCCCAATGGCCATCTGCATCTGGGCCACGCCTATTCGTCGCTCTTGAACCAAGAGATGGCGAGGCAATCCGGCGGCCGCTTTCTGCTGCGCGTCGAAGACATAGACCTTCGCCGCTGCCGACCGGAGTATGAGGCTGCCATCCTTGCAGACCTTCAATGGCTTGGCGTTGAATGGGAACAGCCGGTGCGCCGACAATCAGAGCATTTCGCGGACTATGCAGCAGCCTTGCAGTGGCTGAAATCCAAGGGGCTGGTCTACCCGTCATTCATGTCACGCAAAGAGATTGACGCCCACGTTCAAGCGTCAAACGGCACTTGGCCGCATGACCCGCTCGGCACACCGGTCTATCCGGGCTCAGAGCGGGACATGGACCCTGAAATCCTGTCCCTCCGGGTTGCCGCTGGGGACGATCATGCACTGCGACTGGATATGAAGAAGGCCGTCACGCTGGTTGGGACTGATTTGACATGGTACGAAGACAAGCCAAGTGGCGGTGAACGCATCACTGCCGACCCGTCAGCATGGGGCGATGTCATTCTGGCGCGCAAGGACACGCCGACAAGCTATCATCTCTCGGTGACTGTTGACGACGCGCTGCAGGGCGTTACCGATATCGTGCGGGGAATGGACCTCTATCACAGCACGTCAATCCAACGGCTGTTGCAAGTGTTGCTGTCATTGCCTGAGCCGACCTATCGTCATCACCGGTTGATCACCGCACCTGACGGACCCAAACTGGCCAAAAGCGCAGGATCGCCCTCGTTGCGCGAATTGCGCAAACAAGGGATTGCGCCGGACGAAATCAAGCGTCAGCTCGGGCTTTAACCGGTCACAAGCGGTTCAGGAGATTTTTCAAAACTGCCAAAACGAGCAGGGATACAAATGAACCGGTCAACCCGACAACGATGCCGAACCTGAAATTGCCAATCGGGTAGCCGATGTAACGGCTGACCCAGATGCCGATGAAAAAGCCGGCCGCAATGACAATCATGTTGCCGAAAATGCCGAAGCCATCGCCCTTGAACACTCCGTCCATGGCGTTGCCGAGAAAGAAACTCCCGACGACGATGGATGTGAACAGGAACAGCTGGGTCTGCGTATCCATGGCATAGAGCATGGCAGTCCTTACTCTTTCTTCAACCGGAATGCGAACGGTCCGCAGGCGATTGAAGCTACTGAATCTTTAATGATTCGTATACAGACCCGTGTAATGCAGTCGATGCAACACGTATGTGCTTATTTGGTGAATCTCGAAAATGAACACACCGGCCATTCCCGTCCTGTTTGTGCTCTTGTGGGCGACCGGTTTCATCGGCGCAAAATATGCCATGCCGCATGCAGAACCGTTCTGGTTTCTCGCCGTGCGGTTTGCCATTGCCGGGCTGCTCCTTGGCGCATTTGCAATATTTTCCGGAAAACGCCTTCCGTCACGCGCCACACTGGTCAACGCATTGGTTGCCGGCGCGCTGATCCACGGCGTTTACCTCGCCTGTGTTTTCTGGGCCATTCGCAACGGTCTGCCCGCTGGAATGTCGGCGCTGATCGTTGGCCTCCAACCGATCATCACAGCATTGCTTGCGGGCTTGTTGCTCGACGAACAAACAACCTCCCGCCATTGGGCATCGCTTGGCGCAGGGCTCTTGGGTGTCGCACTTGTTCTTTGGCCAAAACTGTCGGTGGTCTCCGGCGGAATCAACACAGCAACCATCACGGCGTCATTTCTCGCAGTCGTCGCCATTTGCGCCGGAACGGTCTGGCAGAAAAAGACCGGGGGCACGTCTGACATGGTCACCGGAACGGCTGTCCAGTACGCAGGGGCATTTCTGGTGACGCTGGCCCTGTCGCTGGCATTAGAAAATCAACAGTTTGACTCCACGCCGGAGCTTTGGTTTGCGCTTGCTTGGCTGGTCATCGTTCTTTCCATCGGCGCGATATTCTTGCTGATGATGCTGATCCGGAAGGGGTCTATGAATTCAGTGGCAGCACTGTTCTATCTCGTTCCGGCAGTCACCGCAGTCATGGCCTGGGTATTGTTCGGCGAGCAGCTTCGACCCATCCAGTTCGCCGGCATGGCAATCGTCGCCGCTGCCGTCTGGCTCGCCACCGCTCAGCGCCGGGACAGCCTCTTGCGCGATTCGGCATAAAGGTTGATCGCCGCATTGATCTCTGCGCCCACAATAAAGATCGCCGCAATGATATAGAGAAACACCAGCGCGATCACGATGGAAGCCAGGCCAGCATAGGTCGAGAAATAATTGGCAAACCGCTCAAGATAAGTCGCAAAGATCATCGCGCTCGCCACCCAAGCGATCAACGTCAGCACAATGCCCGGCAGGATCAAGACAAACGGCCGCTTGCCATCGGGCAGCCAGAAATGCACGGCAAGCAGCCCGCCAATCAAGACAATGACCGCAATCAGGTAACGCCATACAGCGATTGTGCCGCCATAGGGTTCAATCCACGGCATCCAGCTCTCGGCAATCTTGAGCGCCAGTGGGGCAAGCACGAGGAGAATGCTGATCGCCGCCATGCCGATTGCCGCCACCAGCACAAAGCCGATGCTTTGCAGCCGCCGGAAAATCAGCGACCGCGTCTCCTTCTCGCGGTAAGCGCGGTTCAGCGCCACGCGCAAAGCCTCAATGCCGCTTGCTGCAAAATAGGCGGCTGCCAGAATGGATATCGTCAAAAGACCGCCGCGCTGCACGGTCAGTACATTTTTGACTTCCTGCGCCAGCGGTGCCCTGATCTGTTCCGGCCACGTGTCGAAGATCAAATGGACTGCGGTGTCCGCAAAGGTCTCCGCTCCCAGAAACGATGCCAGCGTTCCGGCAAAAATCAGGAATGGAAACAGCGCCATCAGGCTTGACAGCGCAACATGGCTCGCCATAGCCCAACCGTCATCATCATTGTAATGACCGAGCGCATCAAAAAGGATGCGTTTTATGACAATGAACTTGCGAAGCATGAACCCGCCTGCGTTGCGTCAGTTTGTTGAATATGGGAAGCCTCGGCCTGATTTGGCAAGCCATGGACCGCCGATTCCCGCAGGAATGCATTAATGAACGAACGCAAGACCATACTCATCACAGGCTGCTCGACCGGAATTGGCGCGTTTTGTGCCCGCGCTCTGCGCGATGACGGCTGGCGTGTCTTTGCCACCGCCCGCACAGACGACGACATTGCCGCGCTGAAATCCGACGGACTCGAGTGTTTCTTTCTCGATTATCGCGACGCCGTGTCAATCAAGCGCCTTGTCGCTGATGTCCTGGCGGCAACCGGCGGCACATTGGATGCGCTGTTCAACAATGGCGGCTACGCCCAGCCGGGCGCGGTCGAAGACCTGCCGATGGATGCACTGCGCGAGCAGTTCGAAACCAACTTCTTCGGCTGGCACGATCTGACCCGGCAAATCCTGCCGGTCATGCGCCGCCAAGGCCATGGCAGGGTCATCTTCAACTCCTCCATTCTCGGCCTCGTCCCGCAAATGTGGCGCGGCGCATACAACGCCTCCAAACATGCGGTCGAAGGACTGATGGTAACCATGCGGATGGAACTGCAAGGTTCCAACATCCAGCTTTCGCTCATCGAACCGGGCGCAATCCGTTCCAAGATCGCTGTCAACGCCGCCAAGATGGCCGACAAATATCTCGACATGACCCATTCCGCCCACAAGGTCGCCTACGAGAAGCGCCTTGCCTTGCTGCGCTCAGGTGGCAAAAAGGGCCCGAAGGCCGGACCGGATGCCGTCTACAAGGTTTTGAAGCATGCCCTTCTGTCCGCAAGACCTCGCCCGCACTATGTCGTGACTGCGCCGGCGAAAGCGGGCGTCATTCTCAAGCGCATCCTGCCCGCCACTTGGCTCTATGCGCTCATGGCCAAATGGTCGTAACGATAATCGCACCTTGAAAGTCCGCTCATGTCCACCGCTCTGAAAGTCCTCGCCTTCCTTGTCATGCTCGGCGTCGTCGCTGCCCTGTTCGCGGGCCTGCGCAACATGATGAAAGGCGGCTCCGGCAACACCTCCAACAAGATGATGCAGTTGCGTGTCCTGCTCCAGGCCATCGCCGTCATCCTGATTGTCCTCATCATCTATTTCGGTCGCCCGAACTGAAGGCACATTCATGGTCACCTTGAGCAAAATCTATACCCGCACCGGCGATGACGGCACCACCGGTCTGGTCGGCAAGGAACGCCGCCTCAAATGCGACCTGCGCATTGACGCCTACGGCACGGTGGACGAAGCCAACGCCACCGTCGGCATGGCGCGCCTCCACATGGCAGACCACACGCAGATCGACGCCATGTTGGCGCGCATCCAAAACGACCTCTTCGATGTCGGCGCGGACCTTGCAACCCCGCACACAAAAGAACCGCCAGAGTATGAGCCTTTGCGCGCCGTCGCCTCACAAGTGCTCTGGCTCGAGCAATCCATCGACGCGCTCAACGCCTCGCTCAACCCGCTCAAATCCTTTGTCCTGCCCGGCGGCTCGCCTGCCGCAGCCGCGCTTCATGTCGCCCGAACTGTCACCCGCCGCGCCGAGCGCATCGCCGTTGAACTGGCGCAGAAGGAAACGGTCAACCCAGAAGCGGTGAAATATCTCAACCGCCTCTCGGATTTCCTGTTCGTCGCCTCACGCTGCGTCAATGACAATGGCGCAAAAGACGTGTTATGGGTGCCCGGAGCCAACCGGTAACCGCCGCAGGAATAGCCCATGTTCATACCGCTTCATGACAGCAACGGGCTCGAACACATCCGCTTCCAATATGTCACCGTCGGCCTGATTGTTGCCAACGTGCTGATTTTTGTGGCCACCGTCCTCGGCGTCAACGAAGCGGCATCAACGGCCAACGTCTACGGTCTTGGCTACATCCCGGCAGTCATGCACGACATCGTCGAGTTGGCCCCTGCAGACGTGTTCGTTCCGGAGGATTGGACCTACATCACCTACGCCTTCCTCCACGCCGACATTTTCCATCTCGGCGGCAACATGCTGTTTCTCTGGGTGTTCGGTGACAATGTCGAAGACGCGCTCGGACATGTGAAATTTCTGATCTTCTATCTGGCATGTGCAGTGGCCGGCGCTTGGCTGCACGGTGTGATCCAGCCCGACAGCGAGGCCCCATTGATCGGCGCGTCCGGCGCCATCGCCGGAGTTGTTGCAGCGTATCTGCTTTTGCATCCGAAGGTTAAGGTATGGGTACTGGTGCTGATGCGCATTCCGTTACGCATTCCGGCTTGGATCCCGCTGATTTTGTGGGTCGGATTCCAGTTTGTGATGCTGGGCGTGCAGAGCGATGATCAGGTTTCCTGGCCATGCCACGTCGGCGGCATCATCGCCGGATCAATTTTGGTGCTGTTCTTGCGACGCAAAGGCGTGCCGCTGTTTGACCGGCAATTGCAACCCGTTGTGTCCGGGAATTCAGCCGCCCCCGCTATCGTTACAACGCCAGCGAAATGGGGGCGGCCGGACTGAAATGCCGCACTTCAAATAGTTGACGTAAACGTCAATAATCACTAAGGAGCCGCAGTCCGGATATGCAGATGGAATGTCGGCTTTTGGCTATCCACAATGGCTGTCAAACAGCTAAGGCAAGACTTCCATGCTTCACGAAAGGTTTTGAGCGATGAAAATCCTTGTGCCCGTCAAACGGGTTGTCGACTACAATGTCAAAATCCGCGTCAAGGCAGACGGTTCAGGCGTTGATCTGGCCAATGTCAAAATGTCGATGAACCCGTTTGACGAAATCGCCGTCGAAGAGGCGATCCGCCTCAAGGAAGCCGGCAAGGCGGAAGAAATCATCGCCGTATCAGTCGGCCCTCAGCAGGCACAAGAGACCATCCGCACCGCGCTCGCCATGGGTGCCGACCGTGGCATTCTCGTAAAGACCGACGACTTGACCGAGCCGCTCACCGTCGCCAAAATTCTGAAGGGCATTGTCGAGGCTGAAGGCATTGAACTGGTCATATGCGGCAAGCAGGCCATCGACGACGACGCCAATCAGACCGGCCAGATGCTCTCGGCCCTGTTGGGTTGGTCGCAGGGCACATTCGCTTCCAAGGTCTCGCCCGAAGGCGGCACGATTTCCGTCACCCGCGAGGTTGACGGCGGCCTGCAGACAGTCGAGCTGAAAATGCCGGCGGTTGTGACCACCGACCTTCGCCTCAACCAGCCGCGCTACGCTTCACTGCCCAACATCATGAAGGCCAAGAAGAAGCAGCTCGACGAAAAAACAGCAGCAGATTATGGCGTCGATACTGCGCCGCGTCTCAAGGTTCTCAAGACCATCGAGCCGTCAGGCCGCAAGGCTGGCGTCAAGGTCAAATCGGTTGCAGAACTGATCGACAAGCTGAAAAACGAAGCCGGCGTGCTTTAACCCGGCTGCTCTTCCCTTCTCCCCGCCGCTTGCGGGGAGGAGGTGCCCCGATAGGGGCGGATGAGGGGCAGCGCCGAGGTTAGAAGAGTGTCGTTCAAGTGAAACGAATTCCGAATATAGGATGATTATGATGACCATTCTCCTCATTGCCGAGCACGACAATGCCCACCTCTCGGACCAGACCAACAAGGCACTGACCGCAGCGGCCCAGATGGGCGGCGACGTCCATGTGCTGGTCGCGGGCAAAGGCTGCAAGGCTGTTGCAGATGCCGTCGCCAAGCTGGCTGGCGTCAAGAAAGTCCTGCTGGCCGATGACGCCTCGCTCGAACAGCGTGTCGCCGAGCCATTCGCCGCACTCATCGTGTCGCTTGCGCCAAGCTACGAAGCCGTTGTCGCCGCAGCCACCACTACCGGCAAAAACGTCCTGCCGCGCGTCGCCGCGCTTCTTGATGTAATGCAGCTTTCCGACATCATTTCCGTGGACAGCGCCGACACATTCCAGCGCCCGATCTACGCCGGCAACGCCATCCAGACCGTGCAGTCCACAGACAAGATCAAGGTCATCACAGTCCGCACGGCAACATTCGCCTCCACCGGCGAAGGCGGTTCAGCGCCGGTGGAAGCTGTCAAGGCCGCTGGCGATCCGGGCCTTTCCAAATACATCTCGTCAGCCCTGTCCGGCAGCGACCGTCCGGAACTCACCTCGGCCAAGATCATCATCTCCGGCGGCCGCGCGCTCGGCTCGAACGAGAAGTTCATGGCGGTCATCTTGCCCGTCGCCGACAAGCTCAACGCCGCCGTCGGCGCGTCCCGCGCTGCGGTGGACGCAGGCTACGCCCCGAACGACTGGCAGGTCGGCCAGACCGGCAAAGTTGTCGCCCCCGACCTCTACATAGCCTGCGGTATCTCCGGTGCCATCCAGCATCTGGCCGGCATGAAAGACTCAAAAGTCATCGTCGCCATCAACAAGGACGAAGAAGCCCCGATCTTCCAGGTGGCGGATTACGGGCTTGTGGGTGATTTGTTCGAGATTCTGCCTCAGCTTGAGAAGGCGCTGTAAGCGCAAACCCACGCAGGCGTCCCCTTCGCCCCGTGCCTTCACGGGGGCCGAAGGCGGGCGAGACCCGTGGCTCGCCCCGGTCAGGTGGCCCAACGGGCCGGATGAGGGGCAGCGCCGGGTTTCAACCATACCACTCAAAACCCAACCAAAGGCCGGGGTAGACGTTACGTCTCCCGGCCTTTAATGTGTCGGCATCATCCAACAATTCCGGAGACCATCAGGTGGCGAACATCAAGACAGTAGGCGTGATCGGTGCAGGGCAAATGGGTTCCGGCATCGCCCAAGTCTGCGCACTGGCCGGTATTGACGTCCTTTTGCACGACATCACGCCAGAACGCATCGAAAAGGGCATCAGCACGGTCGGCTCCGGCCTTGGTCGCCAAGTCACCTCCGGCAAGATCACTGAAGACGCCCGCAATACCGCGCTCGGTCACGTCAAAGCGGCCAATGCCGTCGCTGACCTTGGCGCTTGCGATCTGGTAATCGAAGCCGCCACCGAGGACGAGGCCACCAAGAAGAAGATTTTCGCCTCCGTCTGCCCGGTGTTGCGCCCCGATGCGATGCTGGCCACCAACACCTCGTCGATCTCCATCACCCGCCTTGCCGCCACAACTGACCGGCCGGAGAAATTCATCGGCATACATTTCATGAACCCGGTTCCGGTCATGAAGCTCGTCGAACTGGTGCGCGGCATCGCGACAGACGAATCCACTTTTTCCTTTGCCAAGGAATTTGTCGGCAAACTCGACAAGACCATCACGGTCGCCGAAGACTTCCCCGCTTTTATCGTCAACCGCATCCTGCTGCCGATGATCAACGAAGCCATCTACACGCTCTATGAAGGAGTCGGCTCGGTCGAGGCCATCGATACGGCCATGAAGCTTGGTGCCAATCACCCGATGGGCCCGCTGCAACTGGCAGACTTCATCGGCCTCGACACCTGCCTGTCGATCATGCAGGTGCTGCACGACGGCCTGGCCGACTCCAAATACCGCCCCTGCCCGCTCCTCGTTAAATACGTAGAAGCCGGCTGGTTGGGCCGCAAGGCTGGTCGCGGCTTCTACGACTACCGCGGCGAGCATCCGGTTCCGACACGGTAACCTTTGCGATCCAATTGGTGATCTGTCGTCTCGGCAAGGTGGAGTGGGCAATTTGACAAATATATCCATTCTGATATAAGCACTTTATGAAACCAGTCCGGTTCCTTGCCGATACACTAAAGTGCATTCGCAGCTTCCCGGAAAAGGCGCGCAGTGACGCGGGGCACCAACTGAGAAACTTGCAGCGAGGCAGTCAGCCGGATGATTTCAAACCCATGCCCGATATTGGCAAAGGCGTTGAGGAAATCAGGGTCTGGGACGAGACGGGCACGTTTCGGGTAGTTTACACCGCAAGGCTGGCTGAGGCCATCTACGTACTCCATGCCTTCCAGAAGAAGACGCACGCGACGTCAAAACATGACATTGAATTGGCCAAATCTCGTTTTGGCGAACTTATGAGGAGCCTGAAATGATCGAATACGAGAGCTTCGACAATGTATGGGATGCCATCGCAGATACGCCAGAGGAAGCCGCGAACCTGACCGCCCGCTCCGATATTATGGATAAACTCGTCGAGATCATCAAGGCAGGCCGTTGGACACAAGCCGAAGCCGCAAAGCGCTGTCACGTCACCCAGCCACGCATGAACGACCTGCTACGCGGTCGTATTTCAAAGTTCTCGCTGGATGCGCTTGTCAACATCGCCGCCGCTTTAGGGCGGAAAGTTCACGTTGAACTGAAGGCGGCGTAAGGGCTTCGCCCCCGCCAAATCGATTACCCAACAAGCGTCGCCTGCAGCTTCTTCGTCGTGACATTGCGCCAAGCCAACGTCAGCGCGGATTTCAGCAGCGCCTCATCCGCCCCGGCCAGATAAACCTCGGTCCAGCCCTGCACACCCATCTTGTTGTTGAGCCTTGAGAACACGTCAGGTTCAGAAGCAACCAGCATCTCTTGTTGCTCCGGTAACAGCTTCAACACACCAAGCCGGTCATTCTTCAGCGTGGCAAATATTTTGTCATTGACGCGGAAATCCGGCGTGTCGAAGTGCGACTTCGCCTCCACCTCCGGCAGC
This sequence comes from Phyllobacteriaceae bacterium, assembly GCA_031370195.1. Lineage (GTDB taxonomy): Bacteria > Pseudomonadota > Alphaproteobacteria > Rhizobiales > Rhizobiaceae > JANMEX01. Next base: position 1,283 of record JANMQE010000183.1, on the reverse strand, counting down.
GCCAGCGCAATCCGCTTAAGGTCATCACCGTTCATGTTCCTGCGCTTTCCGTAGCTGTCTTGATTAAGTTCAAAGCATCGTCTCCGCCCCAGTTTGCCGGACCATTCATCGCGGCTACCAGACAGCCGTCTGGCCCGATCAGCATTGTCACCGGCAGACCGAACGCCAGCCCTTCCTTCTTTGCCGCATTGAACAGCGCCATCGTCGGTTCGGAGTAATCCTTCAGCGCCTTGATCCCGGTTTCCACCAGAAACCTGGCCCGTTTCCCGGGATCACCCGCATCAACATTCACCGCGACCACTTCAAATTTCTCACTGCCAGCCTTCGCTTGCAGTTGGTCCAGCGCAGGCATTTCCTCCCGGCACGGCACGCACCAAGTTGCCCAGAGATTGACCAGCAGCGTCTTGCCCTTGAGCGATCCGACGCTCATCGGCTTGCCATCCGGCCCGTTGAACGCCAGCCCCCCAAGCTGTCTGGACGGGCTCGCCGGGATCATGGCGGCTACATCGCCAGTCGCCGCCTTTGCAACTTTGTCTTTCAAGGACACATCGATAGCACATTCGTCGCCGCTTGCACCAACACTTGGCGACGCTTGCGTAAGCGTGTCTCCCGCATGGACAGACGGGCTGCCTTTCACGTATACCGCACCGGCACCGGCAATGACCCCAAGAAGCGCGGCAACGGCGAGCAGCTTCAAAGGTTTGATGCCGGATTTGTTTGGATTTGTCTCGGTCACGCAGTGATCTCCATTGGTGGAATATAAAGATGTCGGACAAGAAAACCAGCAATGAAATGTGGGGCGGACGTTTCGCCGCCGGTCCGGCGGCAATCATGGAGGAAATCAACGCTTCCATCGGCTTCGACCGCAAGCTTTACCGTCAGGACATCGAAGGCTCGATCGCCCATTCGCAGATGCTGGTCCATCAGGGCATCATCTCTGCCGAAGACCAGAAGATGATCGAGGCTGGCCTCAAGACCGTTTTGGCTGAAATCGAGACCGGCACCTTCGAATTCCGCCGGGACCGCGAAGACATCCACATGAATGTCGAGGCCCGCCTTGCCGAAATCGTCGGCCCGTCCGCCGGCCGTCTCCACACCGCCCGCTCGCGCAATGATCAGGTGGCGGTGGACTTCCGCATGTGGGTCCGCACCCGCTGCGACCAGACAATTGCGTCGTTGAAAGCCCTGATCGAAACGCTCCTCGCCAAGGCAGAAATCCACGCCGCCTCCGTTATGCCGGGCTTCACCCATCTCCAGTCCGCCCAGCCGGTCACCTTCGGCCA
>JANMQE010000181.1:0-2148 GCA_031370195.1 Phyllobacteriaceae bacterium | reverse complement strand
TCGGCCAATCCATCATGGACGATGCCGCGTTTCGCGCATGGCAGATCAACTGGTTCACCACCGGCATCAAGGCCTTCGAGCAGCGCCTCGCAACCGAATCCGACACCGGCACCTATTGCCACGGCGATACCATCACCATGGCCGACATATTGCTTGCCAGCATCATCGTCGTGATGCGCGTGTTCAAGGTCGAGGTGGCAGACACACCGAATATTGATCGCGTCATGGCGCTGCTGGACAAACACCCCGCGTTCGCAAAGGCAGCGCCAATGAGCCAGGAGGGTGCGCCGCAGGGGTGAGCGGGTGCCGCGAAAAACCCAACTCCAAATCACGCGGCGCTTTGGGCCTCGAACAGTGTCTGCACCGGCCTGATGCCGATCAGATGGCAGATTGCGAACACCAGATCCGAGCGGTTCATCGTGTAAAAATGGAAGTCCTGAACGCCGCGCTCGATCAGATCAAGCACCTGTTCGGCAGCCACGGCTGAGGCCACAAGCGCATGGGTTTGCGGGTCATCGTCCAAGCCTTCAAACCGCTCGGCCAGCCATGACGGCACATGAGTGCCAGAGCGCGAACAGAAATTTGTTACCTGCCGGAAATTGTGCACCGGCAAAATGCCCGGCAGGATCGGAATGTAGATCCCGGCGCGCCGCACCCGCTCGACATATTGCTCGTAGACATCATTGTCGAAAAAGAACTGCGTGATTGCCCGGTCTGCACCGGCATCAACCTTGCGCTTCAGAAGGTCAATGTCAGTGGCAAAGTCACGGCTTTCCGGATGTTTTTCCGGATAGGCGGAGACCGAAATATCGAAATTGGCGATGTCCTTGAGACCGGCGATCAGGTCGGCTGACGTTTGATAGCCGTCAGGATGGGGAACATAGGCGGTGCCCATTCCTGTCGCCGGATCACCGCGCAGCGCAACAAACCGCTCGACGCCAAATGACTGGTACTCGCGCACAACGTCGTTGACCTGTTCCTTCGATGCGTTGACGCAGGTCAAATGCGCAGCTGTCTTCAAGCCGGTGTCGTTGATCAATTTGCTGACCGTGCGCCCGGTCGGCTCTTTGGTCGAGCCACCTGCGCCGTAGGTTACTGAAACAAAATCCGGTGCCAAGGTTTGCAACCGGTCAATTGTCTGCCACAGGCGCTCCTCCATCTCCGGGTTTTTCGGCGGGAAAAACTCGAACGACACGCGAATGCCCTTGCCGAGCTCCGGACGGCGCGAAAGACGGAAAGCATTCATCAGACAGTCTCCAAAACGTGGGATGCGCTGGCAGCCTGCTCAGCGATGAGGATTCGCGGGTCGGTGGCGACCCAGATTTTGACGGTGATCTGTCCGGCACCGGACGCTGCGACCTGATGCGCCGCTTCCGGCTTCAACCCGCACTCTTTCAGCCAGCCGTGAACCTGGTCATCCGAAAAGCCCAACCGCACATGGGCATGCTTGTCGCGCAGCGATTCGATGTCGTGGCTGGCAAAATCAACAATGATCAACCGTCCGCTCGGCCTCAGCGCCCGCGACGCCTCACGGATTGCCGCCAAAGGATCATCGAGGAAATGCAGCACCTGATGGATTGTCACCAGATCAAAATGATCGCGCTCGACCGGCGGATTGAGAATGTCGCCTTGCCGCACTTGCGCGTGGGCAACCCCTGCCCGCTCAAGATTGGCCCGCGCGACGGCAAGCATGCCTCTCGACATATCAATGCCGACGCCGCGCCGGTAAAGCGGGGCGAACAGCTCCAGCAGACGCCCGGTACCGGTGCCAAGATCGAGCATCGACTGGAAATGCCGCGTGCCGACCAGCCTGCTCAAAAGCGCCTCAACAGCGTCGTCCGGTGCGTGAAGTGAACGGATTTGGTCCCACTCTTCGGCATTCACGGTAAAATAATCTGCGGCACGGGATTGTCTCGCCTGTTTGACTTCGGAAAGCCGCTCAAGATCACGGGCAAGCGTGCGGTCTGACGTTTCCAGCCGCGCGGCAAGGGCATCCGCCAACTGGCCGGCCTCCGTGGCATCATCAATACGGAAATACGCCCACGATCCTTCCTGGTAGCGCGTGATCAGCCCGGCCTCGTATAGCAGTTTCAGATGGCGAGACACACGTGGCTGCGACTGGCCAAGCACGGTGGTGATATCGGTCAC
>JANMQE010000158.1:0-2420 GCA_031370195.1 Phyllobacteriaceae bacterium | reverse complement strand
ATAAATCAACGCTCGGCGCTGCCCCACATCCGCCCGTTGGGCACCTTCTCCCCCCAAGTGGCGGGGTGATGGAGGCAGTCGCGAAGCGTGCGGTCTTCCCTTCGCCCCGCCGTTTGCGGGGAGAAGGTGCCCAACGGGCGGATGAGGGGCAGCGCCGAGCGTTGATTTATGAACTCGATTTCCTGTTGCCATCGACTATTGCCGCCAATACTCAACACCCCTCGCACTCCTTATGCATCTCCTCATATTTCCGGTGCTCGGCGCGCAGATAGTCAATAAACACGCGCACCTTCTGTGGCACAAAGTGGCGGCTGGGGTAGGCGGCGTAGAGGGCGACCTTGCCCATGTCGTAGTCCGGCAGCAGCGGTGTCACGAGTTCCGCGCCCATGTCATGCTTGAACATCCATTCCGGGCCAGTGGTAATGCCAACGCCGGCGATCACCGCCTCGCGCAGTGCGTCGAGATTGTCGATGCCGAGGCGGCCGCGCAGTTCCAGCGTCTGTTGCTTGCCGTCCTTGGCAAAGCTCCAGCGCCGCTGCTTGTCAAAGCCGGTGAAGTGGATGATCTGGTGATGCTTCAAATCGTCCGGCGTCAACGGCATGCCGTGGCGTTCCACATAGGCCTTGGAGCCATAAAGCCGGATAGGCGAGTGGCCGATCAATTGGGCAATCACCGTCTCGTCTTCGATCTCGCCAATGTGGATGCGCAGATCAATGCCGCGCTCGACGAGGTTCGGCCAGCTGTCCTGCAGTACGAGTTCAACATCAAGGTCTGGAAACGTTGCAAGGATTTCGGCCAGCCGCGGCACGACTTGCAGCCGCGCAAAGCCGGTCTGGCACGAGAGCCGGAGCAGGCCGCTCGCCATGCCTTTGACCTTCTGCACCCGCTCCAGCGCAAAATCGGTCGCGGCGACGGCGTGGCGGGCGTGACCGAGAAACTCGCGGCCTTCGTCAGTCAACGTAATCGAGCGCGTCGTGCGGTGGAGAAGACGCGTGCCCAGATGTTCTTCGAGCGCCGAGACCTGCTTGGAAATAGCCGGCTGCCCCGCGCCCAGTTGCTTGGCCGCAACCGTGAAGCTCTCGGCTTCGGCAACGCGCACGAACACCCTAAGGGCTGAATCCATGTCCATGATCTATTCCATTCAAGCATAAGTCATATGGAAAATTGTTCTCTTAAATTACAGATGTCAATCAATCATATCAAGGGGGCAAGCGACACCAAGACCAAAGCGGTGCCGCACTTCATCTCAAGGACCAAAGCCATGAAAAAGATTTCCCTTATTGCCATCAGCACGTTGATTGCCCTGTCCGGCGCTGCCAATGCGCAGGCTTTTAATGTCAACACGCTGCCTTTCAGCCAGATCCCGGCCATGACTGACATGGGTTCGACCGGCTCAATCGGTGCCCCGCTCAAGCAGCGCGTGATCGTGCGAGACGGCACCAAAGTAACGCAGTTTTACACTGTGGATGACAATGGCGACGTGACGGTTGTTTCGGAGAAGTAAGGCCGGAAGGCCGTGTCCTGCCATAGTGGCCGGTGTGAGAACCGGCCGCTTTTCTTTCAGCGGATCAGATGCCTTGTCAGCCGCTTTTCCATCACATCCCACAAATTGCGAATGATTTCGACGATGGCGAGGTAGATGAAGGCGGCCCAGATATAGGTCTGGAAATCGAACGAGCGGGAGTAGGCGCGGCGCGTTTCTCCCATCAGGTCATAGACTGTGATGATGGAAACGACAGCTGAGCCTTTGACCATCAGGATGATCTCGTTGCCATACGGGCGAAGCGCAACGACCAGAGCCTGCGGCAGGATGATCTTGAAGAAGGTAAGCCATTTTGGAATGCCGAGTGAAGCGGCGCCCTCCCATTGGCCCGGTGCAACGCTGTTTATCGCACCGCGCAGGATTTCGGCCTGATAGGCGGCGGTATTCAGCGTAAAGGCAAAGACACCGCAATTCCATGCCTCTTTGAAGAAGCCCCACAGCCCGATTGCTTCCATTTGCGGGCGGAATTCGCCCAGTCCGTAGTAGATCAAGAATGTCTGCGCGAGCAGTGGCGTTCCGCGGAAGAAATAGACGTAAGCGTAGGAAATCTTGTTGAGCAGCCAGTTCTTCGACATGCGCATCATGGCGATCGGGAATGACAAGAGCGCGCCAAGGACAATCGAAGCTGCCACCAGTTCCAGCGTGATGATCAGGCCGCTGACATATTTCGGGAAATATTTGTCGAAGAGGTCGGGATTCCACGCCTCGACCATCCACAGCAGAAGACTGCCGATGATGAAAACCCACAATCCGACCAGCGCCCATCCGATGGTCCGCTCGCGCGTCCACGACTTTGGCGGAGCGACCGGCTTTTGAACTTTCGCTGTCACGGCAGTCATCGCGCGGCCTCGCTTTTGGATGCCCAGTCGCTGATGCG
>JANMQE010000147.1:0-3020 GCA_031370195.1 Phyllobacteriaceae bacterium | reverse complement strand
TGGGCGGGGTGATGGCGGAGGCGCTCGCCGATACGGTGACACTCGTGTTGCCTGTGTCCGAAGCGGATATTCTGGCAGCCATGAAGCGATTGCGCCTTTGGCCGCTGCTGGATGGCTATCGTGGAAGGCCCAAAACGGATGTCGCATCTGCCGCCGCTCTTGCCGCCAGACTGGGCGCGCTGATGCTGCGTGATGCGACACTGGAGGAAATCGAGATCAATCCGGTTATGGTGACGGCAGACAGGGCGGTCGCAGTGGATGCACTGGTGCGGGTGGCGGTGTGATTTCTTCCCTTCTCCCCGCCGCTTGCGGGGAGACGGTGGCCCGAAGGGTCGGATGAGGGGCAGCGCCGAGGGTTGGAGATTGGCTCAAAATGTTTGGGCAGTTGGAGCAGTGATAATGAGATTTACCATGTGTTTCAATAAGATGGGTAATTTTGTGATGACAATTACGGCCGCTCGGCGCTGCCCCTCATCCGCCCGTAGGGCACCCTCTCCCCGCAAACGGCGGGGAGAAGGGGATAATCTCGGAATGAACGGAGCTCATCATGTCTGACGTCATCACCACCCGCCGCGAGGGTGGCATCCTTGAAGTTACTTTTGACCGGCCGAAGGCCAATGCCATCGATCTGAAAACCTCGCGCCTCATGGGCGAGACGTTTCGGGCGTTCCGCGATGATGCTAACCTGCGTGTCGCCATCGTGCAGACGGCGGGAGACAAGTTTTTCTGCGCGGGATGGGACTTGAAAGCCGCCGCTTCTGGTGATGCGGTGGATGGGGACTACGGTGTCGGCGGCTTTGCGGGCTTGCAGGAATTGCGCGACATGAACAAGCCAGTGATCTGCGCGGTCAATGGCATGGCGGTGGGTGGCGGGTTTGAGCTGGCGTTGTCCTGCGACATGATTTTGGCTTCCGCGCACTCTTCGTTCGCGCTGCCGGAAATTCGTGCCGGGACACTGGCCGATGCTGCCACCATCAAGTTGCCGAAGCGCATTCCCTATCATGTCGCTATGGACCTGCTTTTGACGGGGCGATGGATGGATGTGGCCGAGGCACATCGCTGGGGGCTGGTGAACGAGGTGTTGCCGGACAACGAGGCGCTGATGGAGCGGGTCTGGGCGCTTGCGCGGCTGCTGGAAAGCGGGCCGCCGCTGGTGTTTGCCGCCATCAAGGAGGTGGCCCGTGCTGCTGAAGGGATGGACTATCAGACCGCGATGAACAAGGTGACCAAGCGCCAGTTTCCAACTGTTGATGCGCTTTACGGGTCTGAGGACAATCTGGAAGGCTTCAAGGCTTTCGCGGAGAAACGTGATCCAATATGGAAGGGCAAATGAGCGAGGCTGCCGTTCCGCTGTCTAGCCTCCATGCTGACCGCAAATGGTATGCAGTTACTGTGCTGATGCTTGGCATCGGGCTTGGCAACGTTCAGGATGCGTTTCTCAAGAAAATGAGCGGCGATTATCCGTTTCACGAGATGCAGACACTGCGCACTGGCATCGGCTTGGCGATGATCACCATTTTTCTGTACTGGCGCTACGGGCGCTCTGCGCTCAAGGGGACGATGAAGCCTGTGTTGATAATCCGTGGCTTGTTTCTCGGGGTTGGCAGCATGTGTTTCTATCTCGGGCTTGCTGCGATGAGCCTTGCCGATGCGGTGTCGCTGTATTTTGCGCTGCCGTTGTTTGTGGTGGTTTTGTCAGGGTTCATTGTGCAAGAGCGGGTGCCGCTGGCGCGCTGGGTCGCCACGGTGATCGGCTTTGTCGGCGTCGCAGTCATGCTTCGCCCGACGTCAGCATTGTTTGACTGGGCCTCGCTGCTGCCGCTTACGGCATCATTGTTTTACGCGCTTGGAAACCTGCTCACCCGCAAGGTTGACCGCGCACTGCCGCCTATGGTCACCGCGTTCTACGGAGCTCTGAGTTTTCTCGCCGTCGCAGGTGTTCTTGCGCTCGTGTTCGGGACGGGGGCGTTCGCGACCAACGCTCACCCAAGTCTGGCGTTTCTCACCCGCGGCTGGGTGATGCCGACCTTTTATGACGCGCTGGTGTTCGGGGTGGTTGGCGTGATGACCTTCACTAATTTTTACGCCTATGCCGTGGCCTACCAGATCGCGCCGCCGAGCTTCGTTGCGCCGTTTGAATATTCGGCGCTGGTCTGGGCCATCGGGCTTGGATTTTTGTTTTTCGGAGATTTGCCGACAAGCCAAATGCTGACCGGCAGCGCGGTCATCATCGGGGCAGGGCTGTTCCTGAGCTGGCAGGAGCGGCGACGGGCGTGATCTCCGGCCCACTCCTTGTCCCTACCGCTTCAAGATGTCCAAGACGCGCGGTCCAGGAATTTTCACGCCTTTCTTCGGCGTTGATTTGATCCCGGCGGGATGGCTGCAGAGATCACAGGTGCAGGGTCCCTCTTGCGGACAGTTGATCTGATTGTCGCCAACTCTGAGATCAACGCTGCCATTGTCGCGCACATTGTATGAACATTCCGGGTTCTTGTCGCACAGACGGATCGCCTCGCGGGCTTCGGTCGCCTGCGCGGGCTGGCGCAGGCCAACGGCTGCGAGTGCTGCGGCGAAGACTGCCGCCTGCAATGCAAATTTGAGTTTCATCATTTTCTCCTGCATTGATAACAGTTCACGCCTGCATCACCGGGATTTCTGTTTCAGGATGCCATCAAGGCTGCGGGGCGCGGGCACACCCTTGATTTGCGGCACGGTACCGGTGCACTTGCCGTCATTCTCGCATTTGACCGCGCATGCGCCGCCCTTGCCATCACAGTTCGGGTTGATGCAGCCATAGCCGTCGAGATTGGAAAACCAGCCGCCGCCGGTCTTTTCGCAAGTGGATTTGATTTCGCCGCGGTCATGAGTGCCGCTGATGCTGATTGGAAGCGCTGCGGCGCTGCCGGCAAAAGCTGTTGCCATGGCGGCAGCCATGATAAGACGGGTTAAAATGCGCCTGGTTTCACTCCGGTTCGGGACCTTCGAGGCGAAATATTACGAGGGCGCCTACGTCGCGGGCG
>JANMQE010000145.1:0-3629 GCA_031370195.1 Phyllobacteriaceae bacterium | reverse complement strand
GATACTTCTTGGAACCATTCTACTGATCGGGCGTTGTGTCTTCAGCCTGCGTACCCGAATGACAAAGTGGGAATGCCCCTATTGACCCAACGCATGGATATTCACTCTGCGGGAATACCGGTTTTGTGCAAGCCATGCGAGGCTCGGCACCGGGGGATTTGCGGAGCGCTTAATCCAGATCAGCTCATTGCTTTGTCCAGACAGACTACCAGGCGCGCAATCGAGCCGGGTGCGAGTTTGATGTGGGAGAACGGGGAAATCACCAGTTATTCGAATCTGCTTTCTGGGGTTGTGAAACTGACGAAAACAGTCGGCGACGGCAGGCAGCAAATTGTAGGGCTGCAATTTGCACCGGACTTTGTTGGACGTCCGTTCAAACGAGAGAATTCGCTCAATGCAGTAGCGGCAAACAATGTCTCGGTGTGCTCATTTCCAAAATCGGTATTTGAACGACTGCTCAACAAAAGCGCAGAAACTGAGCGTTGGCTCTTCAAACAGACACTTAATGATCTTGACGATGCCCGCGACTGGATGCTCACGCTTGGCCGGAAAACCGCTCCGGAAAAGGTCGCCAGCTTTCTCTACTTGCTTGCTTCGCACGTTGATCCGGAGCATGCAGTTGTGAGAGGCCCAATCGAATTTGATCTCCCGCTTACCCGACAGGAAATTGGTGATTTTCTGGGACTTACAATTGAAACTGTAAGCCGCCAATTTACCAAACTCAAGAAGGACATCGTGATCGATATCACCCATAAGCGCCATATCAAAGTGCATTCGATGACACAGATCAAGCACTGCGCCAAGATCGACAGCTGACGTGCACCGCGTGTGGGTTGAACGAGTTTATCCCCCCTGCCGGGAAGCGCCGGAGCTTCACCTAGGCCGTATCCGATTGCGCAATTGGGTTGGGGTGGGGCGGAGGTATTTTCGCGCTCGTCCTGATCCTGTGCATCGCAGCGCTTATAAAATGCCTGTTCTTCGACAAGCGCCAATAGCAATAAAGGATAAAATTATGTCGTATTACCTTTCAAGAATGCTTTCTGTGTCTTTCGACGAGGCGGTGATCCGCGCGACGGATTCCTTGAAAACCGAGGGTTTCGGCATACTCACGGAGATTGACGTCAGCGCGACGCTGAAGAAGAAGATCGGCGTCGATTACCCGGCCTACAGGATCCTCGGTGCCTGCAATCCCGCGTTGGCTCACGAAGCCCTGATGCTCGAAAACAAGGTTGGCACGATGCTGCCTTGCAACGTTGTGGTCCGCGATGCCGGCCATGGTCAGATAGAAGTGGCGGCAATTGATCCTGTCGCGTCCATGCAGGCGATTGACAATCCGTCGCTGAAACAGGCCGCAGGGCAGGTTCGCGAGAAACTTGAAAAAGTCATTGCAGGGCTGTGATTGAAATTTCCCCCGCAAGACATCAATCCAACGGAGCTCGCCATGCTCGATAGCCAATCGTTCACGATGCCAAGCCGACGGTCCTTCCTTAAGTCATCCGCAGGAATGTGCGGCGCGCTCATTGCCGGAACTCCTTGGACATCTGCCTTGGCGGCAGCGCCAATGCTGACCGTTGCCTCCCGCACGCTTGAGGTGAACAAGAAGGCGGCAACCGTTTTCAACGTGCTCGGATCAAACGGAAAACCCGGCATGATCATGCGTGAGGGAGATCGCTTTCTGGGCGGTCTTCTCAATGATTCGGGCGACCCGCTGCAAATGCATTGGCACGGGCAGGTCAAGGCACCCGCCAACCAGGATCGCGCCCGACCGGATGGCGGCGCATTGGCTGTCGGCCTGACCGACGCTCATGACTTCGAACTGACACCCGGCACCCATTGGATGCATTCGCACAGTCTCAGCGAGCAACAGCTTCTGGCGGCGCCGATGGTGGCTATCGAGAAGGATGCTGGCGACGCTCAGGACGTTGTCATCATGCTGCATGATTTCGCTTTCCGGTCGCCGCAGGAAATCTTGACGGAGCTTGGCGCTGGTGGCGGTGCGCATGCAGGTCAGGGCGCCGGTGGCGGCATGATGGGCAAAATGATGCAGGGCGGCATGATGGGCATGACCCATGCCAATGATGTCAAATACGACGCTTTTCTTGCCAATGACCGGACCCTTGATGATCCGGAAATTGTGATGGTTGAGAAAGCCGGCCGGGTTCGCCTGCGGATCATCAACGGCGGCACAGCGACAGCGTTTTTCGTCTCGACGCCGGGATTGAACTCGAGTTGCATCGCCGTTGACGGCTCGTCTTGTCTTTCCGTCTCAAAGGCCGCTTACCCGATTGCGCAGGGGCAGCGCCTCGATCTGTTGGTCGAAATCCCCCAGCAGGGCGGAGCGTTCCCGGTTCTGGCGCAAGTGGAAGGCGACCGGTCTGTGACCGGCATCGTGCTGGCAACAGCCGGGGCATCCATTTCCAAAGTCCTGGGCATGGCCGACGCGCCACAGGGACTGACCGATCTAGTGTTTGAGGCGCAGCTGCGCGGCGCACGTCCCTTGGCTGAAAAGCTTGCAGATCAGTCTTTTATGGTGATGTTGGGCGAAGAGCCTGGCTATCGCTGGACGATCAATGGCCGCGCCCATGGCGAACATCAGTCCTTCGATGTGCGCCAGGGCGAGCGGGTCGAGATGACCTTCATGAACCCTACCACCATGATGCATCCGATGCATTTGCACGGTCATCATTTTCAGGTTGTTGCCATTGGTGGACAACGGTTCTCAGGCGCTGTGCGCGACACCATCATCGTTCCCGCCCATAATCCTGTCACGGTCGCCTTCGACGCCAACCAAACGGGTGCATGGTTCTTGCATTGCCATCACCTTTATCACATGGCAAGCGGCATGATGACGGAAATGCACGTCAATTGACTACGTATCAGCATTGGATTGTGGCGTTTCGGGTCTACCTCGAAACCACTTTCACATCACATTTGTTCTTGAAAGCCGTGCAACTGCCGCTCGGCACTAAACCGGCACGGGCACTGCAGGGCGTCATCAAGCCAATGGTCGGTATCGCATTGCTGCAAAACTGGCTTGGGCGGTGGCAAACTTGATAGCCACGGATGCTGAGCTTGAACAGCTTCAGCGCGAATCCTTCGCGTATTTCATCCATGAAGCAAATCCCGCAAACGGGCTGGTCATCGACAAGACCGCACAAAACTGGCCTGCCAGCATCGCGGCCACTGGGCTGGCGCTTGCCGCTTATCCGGTTGGAGTCGAGCGCGGATTTTGGTCCCGTAGCGCAGCATTGGAACGCACGCTGACGACATTGCGCTTTTTTTGGAACAGCCATCAGGGGCCGGAGCCGGATGCGACGGGCTACAAGGGCTTTTACTATCACTTCCTCAATATGCAGACCGGGCGGCGGGCGTGGGACTGCGAATTATCGACCATTGACAGTGCGTTTCTGCTCGCCGGTGCGTTGGCGGCCGGGGTCTATTTTGATGGGGAAAATGCAGACGAGAAGGAAATCCGCGCGCTAAGCGAAGCGCTCTATCGCCGCGCCGATTGGACCTGGGCGCAAGACGGCGGGGCCACCGTAACACACGGCTGGCGGCCCGAAAGCGGGTTCATCAGTTATCGGTGGGAAGGCTATGACGAAGCCATGCTTCTCTATGTTCTGGGCCTC